>JAUWHQ010000161.1 GCA_030605805.1 Methanosarcinales archaeon
CATTCTGGTTGAGTTTCTGCATAAGTGAGGTTGTAACCGCCACCACTGCCCTCTTCGGGCTGCGTCCTGTTGCAAACGCGTTTGGAACGCTGCTTTCAACGATGGCAACCCTCGGCTTTGGCAGGTCCGCTTCGATGCATAATCTTGATACGATGTCGTGCAACTGCGGCGCTTCGCTTTCGCTCACGACGCGGGCGCCCGTGCTCATCAGAACCATCTTATCCGAGAAATAGTACTGTGCAAAGAGCATAACCCCTGCAAAGAGCATGATTGGGACGACGCCAAATCCTACGTACGCTAATACTGCTATGAATGTAATATAAACCACGCCGAGCAGAAACATGGTTAGAAACATCCTTGCAGCAAGTCCGCGATCACGTTGCCATTTTTTCATTCTGTGCACTACCATTCTTGTTGAGTTAATGTTTCATGCACATAATTCTTTCGATCTGTTGGAGCAGTCATCGCACAGCTTTGACATTCACTATTCCTCTGGCACTGGTTTTATACTAAATCACATCCACATTTTTGCTCCGAAAATAGCTTGACTTTGTCACATTACAAACATTTCCCCCACCTCAACCCCCATTTCATCCCCAACACTCCCCAACACCACACTCTTTTGAGTGCATATCACACCCATAACCAACCGTTGATAGAAGATTTTCTGTATCCGAACGTCACAGCCCCCATTCACCGAAACTTACACAGAAAGCTACCGCTGAAACAAACGCTTCCGACGCTTAACAAAAATTACACTTGCGCTTTGCATTGCCCGCAGGCAATGCCCGGTTACCCATTTCTACGATGATGCGACATTCTTGCTGAATATCGCGCCCTATGCTTTTCTTCGATGATTTTCAGGATTTCCCTTTCCGTAATCACCTTTTTTGGCAGCATTACCTCAAGGATCTCTTTCACATCCTGAACTGTCAATAATTCTGCCTTTTTACCAAGATCCATGACCAGCATCAATAGAGTGAGCATTGCAAGCAGAGATAGCGCCATATGGTGGTGCCATCCGGTCCAACCACGGACCTGGTAATCTGCAAGACCTGCAATCCCTTTTCCATCCTCGAATGCACGCTCTATCCAGTATCTGCTACAGGACATCTGGGCAAATCGCTCTACGCCTGTATCAGGTGGAGCATTGGAGAATTGGTACTTTACAGACTCGTCTCCATCATCTATCCGAATGATCAGCCATATCTCATCCCCGGGAAGCTCATCAACCACTGGATACACACGAATGCAGACGATATTCGACCATAGCTTCTTCCGTTCGGTGTCTCTAACGAAGATATGGTTCCATTGCTCCGCATCCAGTTGATCCTTGAGTTTCCTCACCTCGATTGGATCCGGTTCACCCTCAAGCACCTTCTCTTTCGTTGGAATGCGGCCACGATCTCCTTTTCGCTCTGGTATACCTGTTTCTGGTTTATTCAACCAGACTCTGGTGTTTACCGGTATATCTGCGATATATATCATCCCTTTGGAGTCAATTTCATTCCGAAGCCATGGCTGCTCTCCATAAAAAGAATCCATCCCGATCCATCCGAATGGAACATCATTATCCCTTGCACGAAGGATCATTTCCAATGCGAGCTCGGCTTTCGTCTTGAACACGACATCTTCCGGAACACCGCACTTTTCACAACGTTCCCAATCCTCTGCCCAACTCTTTGGGAGGTAAAGCGCTTCATCGATCAGGGTTCGGTAAGCTCCGTTCGCATATCCGAGAAATACACCGACCTGACAGTTCTCGACCTTTCCAAGACGGCCGCAATACTGGCGTTTTACACCGACAGACTCTGTCCCCTTCTTCACAAATCCTGATTCGTCTACATGAATGGAGCCATTGACAGGATCGCCGATTAATTTGGTCACATCTCTCTGAATCTGATCGATTATCGGTCTTTCATCCCATGGAGATTCAGAGATTGCATTCTGAAGCGACTGGTTGTTGCAGTCCGGAACGACTTTGGCGTACTCTGTCATATTGCCGCGCTCTTGCTTGATAAATTTTCCCTGAATGTACTTAAACGACTGGGTAGCGGAGTTGCGGGTTTTGCTGCGGAAGTATGAGGTATATCTGTCATGGACATGCCTCAATTTATCGAATATCCTGAACAGATCTCTGGTGTGTAAGTTAAAGTTTATGCCATCCATTATTCCCTCGTTTATTGGTGGATGGACTTTATGTGCAAGATGGTATTAATATATCTAACTACTGTACATGTGATAGATGAGTGTAGATTATGATGGGTTCAGGTCAAATCTGACAAAGTCAAGATAGTCCTGACGCCAATATAACCCTGGGAAATCGTGGGTGATTAACGCTTTCGAATGGGATTAAGTCGCCTGAACTGCCCAGTTTACACCTCTAAATATGCCCTATCGCAATAAAAAAAGATCATCGAGCATTCTTACAGCTCGATGTTCTCAACTATCGCCTGCAGGATCATCAGCGCATCCACACTCGTGAGTTTACCATCGCGGTTGACATCGCCGATGCGGTATCCCCTGCCCTCTGAATCCGTAAGATATCCGGACGGCGTGTCATCTTCAAGATCCCAGCAATCCGGTACACCATCCGAATCAGAATCTGCCCATGGGTCTCCTTCTTCCACTATCAGGATCGCGTTGCTTGCTTCCATCCAGTCTGCATTGCTCTGGAAGCCCACTATATTGTCGGTTGAATCCAGATACGAGGTCACATCACGATCGCTGATCCCAATTTGGTGGACTTCATTATCAGTCCACTCGTCAGTCCAGACCTGTCCGTTGAAGATCAACTCTCCTTCGGTAGGATCTGCGCCGGGAGCGAATGTTATCAGTCGGGCACCCGCTATAGTCGACGGATCGATTGCAAGTCCGGTGATTGGTGCCCACGCGGTCGCTTCATCCGGCGTTGTGCAGTATCCTGAACCACCATAGAGCAGGTCGAATCCCTCATTGACAGATATCTGCCGCCGTGGTTCGCTTGCATCTCCGTATGTCACCACCAGCATCATGCCCCGCATCGAGACATTGCCGCCGCCAGAATGTGAGTTGGTGAGATTTGCGATGTTGTCATCTGCATTGAAGTCGTCTGTTACATTGTATGCGAGCATTCCGTATGGGTAACTGGTGGCATACATCTTCGCATCACAGTAGTGTACATCCCGCGTTTGAGCGATTCCGTTGAAGTCCAGGCTGACCTCGTCAGGCATCACATTTGCCTTGTCGTATGTGTATGGTACATACAACCTTGCCTCTACAACGGTTGCAGCAGCCGGAACTGGTAGATCGCTTGCAGTCCAGTTGGCTGAATACTCTGTCCAGTGCTTGTTCGTGTACGCGCTGAGATAGTAACTGTCGCCTGCCGAATAGACCAGATCGCCGTTGAGATCAAACGTCTTCCATGTTGTAATATTCTCGCCGCCGGTGTAGGTCTTGCCCTTGTAGCCGTTATTCACAACAGTTGCATCCAGCGTTGTTTCGTTGTTCGACCCATCATCCTCGGCAATCCCGCCATGACAGTCGGCTGTCACTGTTATTGTCACCTCAGCACCAGCATCTCTGATGGTTGGGTCGATGATACTCACTGTGGTGTTATTTCCAGAAGCCAATGCATCAACCGACTCAATTGTGCTGAATCCATCGCTGAGAACGAAACTGACATTGAACGATCCTTCGCAATCAGTGCCGTTGTTCGTGATCGTTGCAGATATCCCATTGCTCTCGTTGCCGAAGAGATACCCGCAGTTTGTGGTGATACTCTCCACACTCAGATCCGGATCTGCCGACGCGGGCACAACCATCGCCATCAGAACCACTATGCATACCAAAGATATTCTATTTTTCATTCTATACCTCCTATGTTATTTCTTATGTTATTAATCTCGAACTATTTCGAGATATCAGCAGCAATAATCTTACTGCTACGTATGCAGATAGCACAACGGTATATAAGTGTTACTCATGTCAGAGCATCGCGCTTAATCGATCTCGGTGGTATCGCCGGGCGTGATTACCACCCTTGCAATCCTGTGCATCTCTGTTTTGTTTTCATCCGATGCGTTCAATACAGTGGAATGGTTCGTTTCAGTGTTAGCACCGGATGCTATTTCAGACTCATCCGAAAAATAAAAATACACGTTTAATATAACCGAGATCAATGCGATCAGAATCGCAACAACCGATATAATCTTCCACCGATTCCCATTATGCTCAGTATCTGGCGTAGATGTCATACATCCCCCCATCCAGCCGGAGTGCAAATGTACCATCGTAACTGGTCGTGGTTCGGTAGATACTGGTCTCGTTATCGTCATCGAAGACACCATCACAATCTTCATCAAAGTAGCAGACCTCAGTCTCGTAATCCTGTGTCTCGTTGGTGTACGGATCATCGAAGATTCTGAGTGTTCGTGTCGGCTTACTGGTTGTTGTGACATTCAGCCACAGATTATAATCGGGTTCGCAACTTGTTGGCACCGCATAGACCCATATATCCTCTGCTTCCCTGTATCCTGCGATTCGATCGAACCGGTCATAGATGGCAAACCTGAGCGTCCCGAAGACCGCGCCGTACGTATCATCAGGGATGTAGTGGATGCCTATGTCAGTGATCTCGCCCACTGCGATCGGAACATGATCGAGCTTCTGGACATTCTGTCCGCGCTCAAGGATGAGGAGTGCGGTACTCGGAACCATACCCTTCTCATTAATCTCCCTGATCTGCGCATAATTGCCACTGGTATTCAGATAGTCAGTCACATGACGTTCGTCGATTGTGATACTCTGGGAGGCGTCTTCGTAGACATCATCCCA
Source organism: Methanosarcinales archaeon (assembly GCA_030605805.1). Taxonomy (GTDB): domain Archaea; phylum Halobacteriota; class Methanosarcinia; order Methanosarcinales; family Methanogasteraceae; genus Methanogaster_D. The sequence continues at coordinate 4,816 of JAUWHQ010000161.1, forward strand.
TGTCTCGGTGTTGAATCTGAGTTCATCACCGCCCACAGTCCCGTCTGTGACAAACGTTATGAGCGTACCCTGCCTGACCTCTGCAAGATCGATCACGCCCGGGAAGTATATCTTCGTTGTCGCATCCTCCGGAGTTATATCAAGATCATCGTCATCATCGTCGAACGAATGGAGGATGTCGCAGCCCTCGTTTATCCAGTACTCGATCTCGGGTTCCTTCGAATCCCCGTAGACCACCAGAAGGTTTGCCCCATAGATTGCAAACTTTGCATAACCCTCGCCGATGTTCCTCATAATGGCTGTGTAATTGACCATGCTGCCGTTTCCGTCTTCGATATAATCGGTCACGTTGTAACAGTACGTGCCGCTCGGATAGTCGTACGGATCGTAGCCCTTTCTATCGGTGTACTTTTTGTCTGCCGAAATATTCGCGTTCTCTCCGAAGGTGACGTTCATCTGGGCATCCTTGCCCTCAGATCCGTCTGTCCCCCATGTCCAGTACACATACAGCCGCGCATTTCTGACGGTCGCATTGGAGGGCAGCGTCAGATTGTACCCGACCACGTACCCACACTCGTCATCGCCGCTCAATCTATTTAACTCGCCCGGGTCAGCGTAGCTGCTGTTTC
>JAUWHQ010000229.1 GCA_030605805.1 Methanosarcinales archaeon
AAGCCTGTGAAAGGGATGCGGGTGAGCATCGATGGAAAAGCGGGCACGGTTGTCATGACGATCGGGCGCAAGGTGCGGGTCGATTTCAACAACCCGATGGCTGGCAAGACCCTGATCTTCGATTACAGCATCGAAGATGTCATCGATGATGACCTTGAGAAGATCCGGTACCTGCTGAAATCGTACTTTGCGATCGATTTTGATGTGGAGATCGACGATGATAATGTTCTGATCGAATCTCCGCATGGTCTGCGCTTCAATGAGCGGTGGCTGGTCCTGAAAGAGAGACTCGCGCAAGAATTGCTCCAATCACTCGATATTGAGAGCGTAAAGTTCGTTGAAACGTACTTGGAATCATGAAAGCGTGTATTATGTGCGGCGGCGAGGGCACAAGATTGCGTCCGATGACGCTTGAGCGCCCCAAGCCATTGATCCCGCTTCTGAACAAACCATCGGTCACACATCTGATCGAGCACCTGAGGGGTGAGGGGTTCACAGACATCGTGATGACACTCGGTTATCTCAGCGATATGATCGAAAGCGAGGTCAGCCGCATCAAGGATATTAATATCAGGTCGGTCTATGAAGAGACTGCGCTCGGCACGGCGGGCGGAGTTAAGAACGCCAGGGCATATCTCGAAGATGGTAGTTTCATGGTCGTCGGCGGCGATCACGTCCTTGATATGCAATTAAGCGAGATATACCGATTCCACGAGCACAACGATGCCATGGTCACCATCGGGCTGATCTGCATTGACGATACCGCTGAATACGGGATATGTGATATGGATTCAGAGAATGTGATACATCGATTCCTTGAAAAGCCAAATCCTGGAGAGGTGTTCAGCAATCTTGTGAATACCGGGATTTACGTCTGCGATCCTGAGATACTGGACTGGATTCCTGATGGGGAGATGTACGACTTTGCAAAGAACGTCTTTCCTGCCCTGCTCGATGCAGGCAAGCAGATCGACGGCTATCTGGTGCAGGGCAGGTGGACAGATATCGGCAATCACGAGATGTACCGGGCTGCCTGCAAATGGAAGCTCGACCGGATGTTTGAGATGCCTGCCAGCAAGTACAGAGACGCGTCCGCCAGCGCGAGGATCAAAGATCCTGTTGCGATCGGAGGTGGCGTCGATATCGGCTCGTCCATGATCGTCGGACCAGTGATGATCGGCGAAGACACGGTCATCGGCGATCACGTATTGATCGGACCGTATACAACGATCGGATCAGGCTGCGTGATCGGGGACGGTGTGCATATTTTAACTTCATATATATTTGATAATGTTCACATTGAAAAAGGTTCGGCGATGTTCAGTTCCATCGTCGATAACGACGTTTACATACACCGGAACTGTACGCTTGAAACCGGGACGGTGCTCGGACAAAGAGTGGTCGTTAGGAACGATGTAATCATCTCTGGCGTCCGGATATGGCATGGTATAACCGTACCGGAGGGTACGCATGTGATGGCTAATATGACCGATGCAATAGCATGATGTTTTTATACTATGACTGCCGATTATAACATTGGGGTAGCGTATGAAAGCAAACCGGCACATCTATCATCAGGATGACTCAGCGCAGGTCGGCATAGGCACGCTGATCATATTCATATCGATGGTGCTCGTGGCTGCGGTCGCATCCGCGCTTCTCATCAAGACGTCAGGCGTGCTCCAGCAGAAAGCAGCCCAGACCGGTCAGGAGACGACGCGGGAGGTTGCTTCGAACCTTCGTATCGATCGGATCATCGGGGAACGGGATTATTATCTGTCGCTTAACCTGAACGATTCCGGATATCTCAGGAAGGACGATGGTTCGGAACTGACGGTTTTTACGTACACATCCCCGGTCGGTGGCTATGTCGAGATCGAGAATCCAAACAAAACCGCATCCTTTTCTATAACCGTCAATAGCAGCGATGCCAAGGACTTTACCAACATCTCGCAGACGGTCTCGGCAGAGGGGGTGCATGAATGCTATCTCACAAAACCGGGAACATACATCGTAAATTCAGGCAGCAATTCCGTCAACGTAACGGTACAGCAGGACAATTATGAGTATGGATATATATCAAAACTCCACATCACCATGTCGCTTGGTCCTGGAAGCGAGGATATCGATCTGTCGCAGTTGCTCGTGTACCTGTCAGATGCAACGCATACAGCGGATGTTAATTATCATCTGGGAAAGAGTGCGGGCGTCTATTTTGCGAATAATACTGCAACCTCAGAGTATTTTTCGATCAGCCCGATACGGATCAGGGATGACTCCAGCTTCGATGCGACCCAGCCGGTGCTTCGAAGCGGGGATGTGATGGAGGTGACCGTGAATGTGCGGAAGGTCTTCAAGTATGGGGGCGCATATCCGGATCCCTCATACACAGGACTTGCCACCAGGACATCCGTTGATCTGCAGATCAGACCTGAGGCAGGATCGCTTGTGATACTCGAGATCACAACTCCGGGATCGTACTTCAAGTCCAAGTACATACAGCTCCTGATATGAGATCTGATGAAAGCCTACATCCTTGATCTCGATGGCGTGATCCATCGCGGCAGCAATCCGATCGATGGCGCGGTTGATGCGGTCAACCGGCTGCGAGACCGCGCAAAAGTGCTCTTCCTGACGAACAATTCGACTATGAGCAGACGCGTTGTTGCAGCACGGCTGGAGGCAGCAGGCATCAGGTGTGGGGGGGGCGACGTGATCACCGCAGGATACGCCGCTGCCGTTTATATCAGGAAACGATACGGTGCGAGCACTGTATACCCGATCGGCGAAGCGGGATTGATCGAAGAACTGGAATTACAGGGACATGCGATCAGTGAGGACTCGGAATTTGTTGTCGTTGGGCTTGATCGCGACCTCAGTTATGAGAAATTGAGAATCGGTCTCCGGAATATCGCTGATGGCGCAAAATTCATCGCAACGAACACCGATCCTGTTCTCCCGACAGAAGATGGTTTCGTGCCGGGCGCGGGCGCAATCGTGTGTGCGCTTGAGACTGCATCAGGGCAGTCGCCGCTCGTGATCGGTAAACCGAACCAGCCGATCATGGATATCGTGCTTGATCATCTGGGGCTGGACGTAAGCGAATGCGTAGTTGTTGGCGACCGCCTCGATACCGATATCCTTGCCGGCATCAGGTGCGGCATGAAGACGGTGCTCGTGCTCACAGGGGTCGAGACCCGGGAGAGTCTCGAGCGGTCTGATATCAAGCCGGACTGCGTGGTCGGGAGCATAACGGAGCTTTTGGTAGCGCTCGAAGGCGGTGCCCGGATCACTGGTAAGCCATAAGTATTATGCGCCTGACAGACCCGTGATGGAGTTTCAGATCATTGATGCCGATTATACTCTGGACAATGGAAAGCCGGTTGTGAGGCTGTTTGGGCGTGATCCTGAGGGGCAGAGCGTGTGCTGCTTTGTCCCTGACTTTGAGCCGTATTTCCATGTCCAGGCAGCTTCGATCGAGGGTTTGATCGAGAATCTCATGGACATCCCTGAAATCAGGCGGACTGAGATTGTTGAGAAGTACGAGCCGATTGGATATCAGGAACATCCGACAACGATGCTGAAAGTGGTCGTTGGCAAGCCAAAGGACGTGCCAGCGATCAGAGACGAGGTAAAGGGATACGCTGACCGTGTGTACGAGACCGATATCATGTTCAAGAACCGGTTCATGATCGATCAGGGCATCTCTGGCATGGGATGGGTGAGTGCCAGTGACGAAATCGATGCACCGCAACCCGCTGTGAACAGTGACGTGGTGGTCACGTCACAGGTATCGCCAGCCGAGGTTGCGCAAAATGCACCGCTCAGGTACCTTGCATTCGATATCGAGTGTCTGGTCGATGGAGGGATGCCAACTCCTGACCGCTCGCCGATCATCATGATTTCACTTGCGTTCAGACCGGATTACACCGGAGAAACGCTCGTTCTGGTTGCGAAGAAGGTTGACGGCGATTGTATTGAGTCGTTTGATGATGAAACCGGGATGTTGAACCGGTTTTTCGAGATTGTGCGGGATTATGATCCTGATGTGATCCTCGGGTACAACTCAAACGAGTTTGACTTCCCCTACATCACAGAACGTGTGAAGGTGCTGGAGGCAGAGGGGAAGCGGCTGCGGGCGGACATCGGCAGGGACGACAGGGCGGTCTTCTGCCGCAAGATCGGGAACACCACGCGTGTGAACGTCACAGGCAGGATCGTTGCCGATGTTCTGCCGCTGATCCGCAGGGAATACAGCATCAAACAGTACACATTAAAGAACGTGGCTCAAACGCTGCTCAACATCGAGAAATTCGATGTTTCTGTCAAGCAGATGGCTGAATACTGGAATGACGACGGCGAAAAGCTTGTTGAGTTTATCGAGTATGCTCGCCGTGACGCGGTTCTTGCGCTTTGCCTGTTGCTCGACCTGCGGTTGCTCGACAAATACGTGGCGCTTGCGCAGGTGAGTGGCGCCCTGCTTCAGGATGTGCTCTACGGCGGGCAGAGTTCGATGGTCGAAAACCTGCTGCTCCGGGAGTTTGGGAAGAGAAACCGCGTAATCCCTCCGAAACCTGTCCACGAGGGGCGGTACAATGCGCCTGATGAACTGAAAGGCGGCGCGGTGCTCGAACCGGTGCGCGGGCTACTGAAGGACGCCGTGGTTCTCGACTACAAATCGCTGTACCCAACGATCATGATGGCGCACAACCTCTGCTACAGCACGGTCATCACAGACAACAACGCGGGCAGCGACAACGACAGCAAGACCCGGGTTCAAAAAACGATCCGTGCGCCGTCAGGAGGTGAATTCGTCCCTGTGGAGGTGTATCAGGGAATCGTGCCCGGAATTCTTGAAAATCTGCTGGATCGGCGGACCGAAACAAAGAAGATGATGCGAAGCGCAGATGGGGATGAATACAGGGTGCTGAATGCGACCCAGAACGCACTCAAGATTCTGCTTAACAGTTTTTACGGATATTCCGGCTACGCGAGGGCTCGCCTGTATAGCCTCGTTCTTGCCAATGCTGTGACCAGTTTCGGGCGAAAAAACATCATTGACACGAAGGATCTGATTGATAAAACAATTAAAAGCGTGCGTCTGCCAGATGGACACGAGTTTGCGCTGTCTGTGATCTACGGAGACACCGATAGTGTTTTTGTCCGGATCACGTCACCAAACGACGAGATCTCTCTTGATGAGGCTGAATCAATCGGGAAGATGGTTGCTGCAATGGTTTCTGAGAAGCTGCCCGATCCGATGGAGCTTGAATTTGAATCGATTGCCCGCAGGGCGATATTCATAGCAAAAAAGAGATATGCGTTATGGGTCTTTGAGAAAACGGGTGCTGGCGATGGCTGGAAAGATTCTATCAAGGTCAAGGGGATGGAGACTGTCAGGCGTGACTGGTGCGGTTTGACATCAAAAACACTCAACAAGGTCCTCGAACTCGTACTGAAGGATGGCAGGGTCGAGGAATCGGTGGAATATGTCCGCGGTGTCGTGGACCGGGTCAGGAATCTCGATGTCCGTACCGACAGTGAAATTATGGATGATTTGATTCTTACCCGGAAATACAATAAGAAAGAAGAGAGTTATAAGAGTAAACAACCACACATCACGGTTGTGGAAAAAATACGCAGGCGTGGTGGGGCGGTTCCATCGATTGGGGACCGCGTGCCCTTTGTAATCGTTGCAGGCAACGGGATGTTTGTGGATAGTGCGGAGGATCCCGAATACGTGAGGGAACACAATCTCTCGCTGGATGTTGATTACTATATTAAAAAGCAGATCTGGCCTCCTGTTGAGAGGATACTCCGTGAATTCGGTGTGGACTATGGGACACTGAATGACGGCTCAAGACAAAAGGGATTGCACGATTTCGGGATTGGTACTGCGAGCGTGGCACGTGTTCACAGAAAAAAAGAGGTTAAACAGGTATCGAGACAGAAACCCCTCTTCGACTTCTGAGAATGCGGGGACCGGACTAACACCAACATTTATAACGACAAAACCGCCATGTACAAAGAAAGAGGAGCATTATCATGGTAACCAAACCCGCAAAGATGTATCGCAAATTCAAGCGTCCATACACCCGCCGTCAGTATATGGGCGGAGTTCCTGGCAGCCACATCGTAACTTTTGACATGGGCAACCTCACTGACGATTTCCCGGTCTCGGCATCCCTGATTGCAAAGGAGCAGTGCCAGATAAGGCATAACGCACTCGAAGCCGCACGGATCACCGCAAACAAATATCTGCTCAGGGAAGCGGGACGTACCAACTTCCACATGAAACTGCGTGTGTACCCGCATCAGGTACTAAGAGAGAACAAACAGGCGACCGGCGCTGGAGCGGACCGGGTATCCAGCGGGATGCGACATGCATTTGGAAAACTGGTCAGCACGGCAGCGCGGGTTCATGCCGGACAGCGTGTGTTCACGGTATCGGTGCAACCACACCAGTTCAAGCACGCCAAGGAGGCACTGAGACGTGCCGGGTACAAGCTACCCACGCCGGTCAGCATTATGGTTGACAACGGGCAGGAACTGATTCAATGACTTTTGACTATGAGAAAAGTCTTGACCGGGCATACGAGAATATGCCGGATTTCCTGACCACTGATGTGCGATTCTCCATACCAGAGCCGGATGTGATCATAGAGGGGAAGACCACCGTTCTGAGGAATTTTCATGAGATCGCTGATACACTCAACCGTGACCCGGGTCATCTCCTGAAGTTCCTGCTGCGAGAACTGGGCACCGCCGGTAAGAGTGATGGGAGCCGTGTGATCTTTCAGGGCAAATTCACCGCCGAAGACCTCCAGTCCCAGATCGACGCTTATACCAGCGAGTTCGTGTTGTGCTCTGAGTGCGGGCGACCTGATACCACATTGGTGCGAAGCGACCGCGTACTGATGCTGAAGTGCGCCGCATGTGGTGCGCACCGACCGATCAGGAAACGGAAGGTCCGCGAGGTCAAATCAAAGGATGCGATAGAGGAAGGCGGCGTGTACGACGTCAAGATCATCGGAGTCGGAAAGAAAGGTGACGGGTATTCTCGTGTGGATAAATACACGATTTATGTACCGCACACCGTCAAAGGTGAAATTGTGAACGTAAAAATCACCCACGTCTCTGGCACGCTTGCATTCGCCGAGATCCTCGAACGAAAATCGAAGGAATAGATGTGACGATGGAAACAAGCGAAGACGACAGGTTCTTTGAGAACCGGCGTGAAGTCATGTTTGTTGTCAACATACTCGCAGATAACGCCAGATATGCCGAACACATAAAATCAAAGGGGCTATCCGGCGTTCACGCCCTTGATATCATCGATCTGTTCAAGAGCATCTTTGAGGCGTGCGATGAGGCTGAGATCATGAAGACGATCGATCAGTTGATGCGGGAGGGGTTGCTCATCTCGGGAGGCGGCGGGACCGTGATGAATCCGAACCCGCCCGTTTCGGTAGATTCAAAGGGTGTCGAGATCGAGATCGGAGCAATCAGTCCTGAAAAGAACGTGGTCAACGCGGATGGTCCGGATTCTGATATGTGAGATGCTCTGATCGGCACATGCTCAATACGATGTGGAGTCTTTAAATATAACCACCGTTACAGATAACTCTATATGTGTTCGGTTAAGCAGTCCAGCCCTCCATCAGCCGTTCTCGTTTGATATTCGAATTGCATCTTTGATTAAAATATATACCGTACAATGTTAACATATCCAGATGTATCCCCGGCGAGTATGTTTCTCTCTCGCCAAAGTGCCACGAGTGGGCAAGGCTGGGCGGCAGTAAAATATAAGCACACGGATGCGGATTCATACATACGTAAACAACGGTTGTTTGCGAGAACCCCCGGATATCCGGAAGAGGTGGTGAAAACCACGATAATCAGGAGGCAATGGTGACCATGGCAAAAGAGAAGCTGCCGAAAGAGTCGATGTTGCATGAGGCAACTTCTGATGGAAGTGCCCCCTAAAAAGGTGTTTATAATGTACATATTCACAGACAAGGTTTCGGAACTCAGCAACCTATTCAGGAAATTTAACATATATTATGCGTTGCTCGACTCGATCCTGACCTTCATGGCAGCATACACCGCCATCATCTTCACTGGCATCCATACCGTCTGCGCAGACATGATCCGGGTCGATATCATCACGTTTTCGGATATCGGCGCAGAGATCACGGTGCCCGCGCTGTGCGCACTCCTGTCCGCTCTTCTGATCACCATCGCAGTCTCGACCTTGAACGTTCTGCGGGCACGCAGGCGGGGTGCGGACGTGTATGCAACGATCGGAACCGCGTATCCGGAACTGGATGAGCCTTTGAAGACGGCGCATGACAATTCAGGGGTGGAAAATGTTGTGATGGCGGATCTGGCAGACAGCGTTGCGAAAAAGATGGACGATGTCGAGTATTCGTCGTTTCTGGACCAGAAACGGATGACCGGCAGGGTTATAGCGATCATTGTGCTGGCACTTGCCATCATATCGCTTGCGGTTGCGAATTTTTCGGTGGTAGGCTCGGTTGGAGAGGTGCGATTGCCGGTTATTGGCACGATAGGGGGTGCTGGTGATGCTGCCGGCGTAGGCGGGGGTGCCGAGACGATGGATGTCGGTGAGGCTGGCAGCGGGGGAGATATCTACGGGGACCCCACGGTTGCGTCCATTGAGGGCACAAATCTCGATCTTACGATGTACACCGGCGTTGGATCTGAGTTTTCGATCCGGGAGACGGGTGACGTGCAGGAGCAGGAATTTGAGACGTCGTCGCCGTTTCCAGTGGATCCGGTCGCTGCCGGGGCGCCTGAGCCGGAACGAATCAGCGATGCCGATCTGGTCGGAAGATACTTTGAAGAACTCGCGACGACAGAGTAGGCGAGAGATGAGAGATGTATGATGTGATCATTGCCGGAGGCGGTCCTGCAGGCTCGATTGCCGCAAAAAGGGCTGCGAAGAATGGGCTTTCTGTGCTGGTGCTTGAAAAGGAGGCGTATCCAAGAGACAAGACCTGTGGTGGCGGTGTTTCACAGAAGGCACTGGACGTGATCGGAGGGATCGATAAGGGGCTGATCGAGCGCGAGATATTCGGTGCAAGGATCTTCCTGCCCGATTACCAGAACTTCACAGGCAGGATAGGTAGCCGCGTCGCGGTAACAACGATGCGAAGAAACCTTGACCACTGGCTCATCAACAGAGCAGAAGATTCTGGAGCCATGGTTCACGATAACGAGCCAGTAAAAGATATCAAGTTCAGCAAGGACTGTGTGGAAGTGGCAACGCCAAAAGATAGATACCAGTCAAGGATGATTGTAGGGTCAGACGGCGTAAACAGCACGGTAGCAAGAAAATCGGGCATAAGAACGCGCTGGGGCTCTAATATTGGTTTGTGTCTGGAAACCGAGGTCGAACTCGGGGAGACGCTGGTTGAGGAGTGCGTTGAGACAGATATCGGCGAGTTCTATTTCCGTGGACCGTGGAGTTACGGGTGGGTGTTTCCGAAGCGTGACCGGCTTTCTATAGGCATTGGCGGGCCTATCCCGCAAATGCACAAGCCAATGGACATATTCATGAGTTTCGTCGGGGATGTCTCGCTTCAGAAGAAGATCGACCTCGAGGAGAGGATAACCCGGATCAACAGTCACCTGATCCCTCTTGGCGGCGTTAGCAGGAGAATCCACGGTGAGCGCGTGATACTGGCGGGTGACGCTGCCGGGTTTGTTGATCCCTTCCTTGGCGAGGGCTTGTATTACGCCGTGAAGAGCGGCGAGATAGCAGCAGATGTCGCGGCTCTTGCTGTGGAGAACGACGACTTCTCCAAGAAGTTTCTGGCTGGATACGCGGCAAGATGCGAAAACGCGTTTGGTTCTGATCTTAAATCCGCACGGAGGTTTGCAAAGTTCGCTTATGGAAATCTCAATCTGTTTTTGAATATCCTGCGGGGTGACCAGCGACTGTTTCTCGAATATCTGAAGGTGATGCGGGGGGACAGGAGTTATGCCGGTTTTAACAGGTGGTGTGCCATGAGATCTCCGGTGACGTTCTTGAAATTGGTCTCTGGTTAGGTATCAGGCGCGCCCCTGATCGCGATACTTTTTTTTATCCCGCGCCAATACACATTACGGAGGCACTCCAATCAAGCAGATTGCACTGGTCACATGGGATTTCTCGCTGCACCAGTTGATCATCCCTGAGATGCGGTCGAGGAATATTACAATCGCGACGTTCGAGGTCGGCAAACCGATACCGCCGTACGTTGGCGTGGTGATCACCACTGAGCCTGAAGCTGATGCGATCGGGTTTGATCGTGACCATATCGTCATCGCGGACTCTGCAGAGCGGGCTGACATGATTGCGGACCGTGCAATGTTAAAGCTGCTTGATATCAGGGATGTGGATATCATAATAGGGATCGATCCGGGCGAGTACACGGGCGTTGCGGCGGTCGCCGGAGATGCCGTGCTTTCCACCCACCGCGTCCCTGCAGCGGAGGTCTATCAGACGGTCGATCAAATCATAAAATCAATACATGCAAGGAGCGTTAACATTCGGATCGGGCACGGCGCACGTCTGATCAGGACTCAGCTGATCAATTCGCTGCTAAAACTCGGTATGCGCATGGAACTGGTGGATGAGACCGGAACTACGCCAACCAGCGGCAGGGATCTTGATATACGTGCTGCGATCAAGATTGCGCGTCTCAAAGGGGTTTTGGTCGGGCAACAGTCCATAACTCCAACGAGCGGTGAGATTCGATTGATCCAGGACCACAGCAGGGAGCAAAGTGGGGGCGAACTCACGATTTCACGAGTCCTTGCAGAAGGTGTTGCTACCGGGAAGTTGAGCCTCAAGGACGCAATTTCAATACAGAAGAATACAGAAGAGATGAACACCGAATGTTGACGAATACCTCTCTCCGACAAACCTTTATACTAATCAATA
>JAUWHQ010000140.1 GCA_030605805.1 Methanosarcinales archaeon
GTTGCTATTCCTGTCAAGGAGCGTTGGGACGAGTATAACCATCACACCAGCCTCCTCTGCCGCACGAACGAGGTCAGACGTTGCGCTGAGCCGCCCTTCATCGACGTTTTGCTCCACGAGTTCGGGAAGTCCGGGCTCGCCTGTTACGTGGCATATTCCCTGATTGATGCCACGCACGACGCCCTCATCGATGTCAGCACCGATCACACGCGCGCCAGCGTCTGCGAAGACTGCTGCAAGCGGGAGCCCCATCTTCCCGAGCCCGTATACCGCAACCGTCACATCGCCTGAAACGACTGCCTGCCTGACACTCTTTTCCGGCTGTCCGTAGATTTTCATGACCTCACCCGGAGTTATCTAAAAGAGATATTCTATTAATTTTTCTGTGCATGAAACCCCCTTTCCGGATTTGTTCTTCTGTGTCATATATGGCGCGGCGGTGGTTAAAGGTTTTCGATTCAGAAGAAGCCCCACTCACCCATGTAGATCACGTACACAAGCAGCAGAAGGTTTGCGGTCGCATGTGCAACCACGCATGAAGACAGGTTCTTCGTTCTGTACAACAGCAGATTCAGCAGCACCGCTGTCAGCAAGCCGGGAAGCCACCTGAAATGAGAGAATCCGAAGAACAGCGTCACGATCGCGAATGATCCGAGCGTGTACGCGCCGATTGGCACATCCTGCCACTTCGAATCGATCACATACCGCATCAAAAACGACCGGCAGAAAAGTTCCTCTATCAACGGCGCAACAAGCACGCTGCCTGCGAATCTAACGAGGATCAGGAATCCGAACGCTGCTGTATCGAAGATGGTCGGATCATAATGGGCGTCTGCGGAAGAGAACACTGGATAGAGTCCCTCCAGTCCAACCCATAGGAGAAATATGACCACTCCGATGAGAACCGAGGTGCCATCAAGCCGCCTCCTGGCAAGTTCCGTGTACAGGCTCCGGTATCTGATCAGGATGTAGCCGACAGCAATGGTTCGCAGGCAGTAGGTGATGTAGATGTGATATTCATCAAAGTTTGTGAATACAATGCGTGTTAGATCGCCCATCACGAGATAGATCGTAAACGGGAACACGTATTTCCATGCGCCGTTGAGATGCCAGATTCTTTCGAGAAGATCGTAGCGCGCGTGGTTGCGCTGGATCGCGAAGTAGAGTGGGATTGCCGAGAGGAGTGCGATTGCCGGTAGATTCGGGTGCACGAATGAGCAGAGGTAGGCGAGCGCGATGCCTGTGAGTGTGGCGACCGCGGTTGTGTTCAGACGTTCGTCGAGTGGAGTCATTCCGGATTAATCGGAAAAAAAGAAAAGTAGGTGGGAAATATCCGATTTCCCGAGTTCACTTCTTCTGCTTTCTGCGGTAGAATGCAAAGAGTCCGAGCAGCGCGACGACCGGGATGGCGATTGTGGTGAATTCGGGGATACCTGGATCGGTACACACGGGACCTGTCACGTAGCCAGTGGCTTCATTGTGCCCGGCTTTTGTACCAATCAAAACACTGCCTTCATGCCAATCTCCCTTTAGTTTGAACCAGATGGTTCTGGTCTCGGGAGTATGCTCGTTACATTCATACCCTTCATCGAATTTTATCCCAGTTATATCGACACCAGCATAGGTATCTGAGTGGTATTCCGATCCTTCAGAGACATATAGGACATCATCCTCTATGCCGCACCATGCAAGACTCCAGTGACTCAGTGAATGGTTGCAACCAGTGGTTACTTCATAGGTCCAAATGGAATTTCCACCAATATCGGTGGTATGGCTGACAAACCTTATTTTATGTCCACCAACATCTACTGCAGATATCGGAATTGGAGCTCCTGTTGGAGTGTCAGTTACCAGAACATCATCCACACAAGCAAAGTTGGCAGCTTCACAATTCTCCAGTTTAAATTGTATTTGAATTTCTTCTTTGTCACACGCTCCAGATGGCAGATGCCATTCTCTATGTATCCAATCAGGAGCCCATTCTATTATTGTTTCTAATTGTTCGAAATCCCCAGATTTACCAACACGCCATTCAATCTGGAGCTTATCTCTATCAGCCGTACTCGGTGATTGAAAATTGGTTCTTATATAACAACTGAGATAGATGTTTTCATAACCGCTCGTATCGATCTTTTCTTTTCGTATCCATGCTTTTTCAGTCATTTTAGCATAGCTGCCATCATGGATAGGGAGTACATCTGATGTCTCAGCTTTGCCATGTATGCCACTAATACGGTAGGTCTTCCAGTCACCGAGGTCACTGAAATCATCTTCAAAGATCACTGTCGCACTCGCTGCTGGCGAGACAACCGCAAATATTAGAATTGCCGTAAACGCCATCCATCCTATCTTCATTTTGCTCATAACCTCCTTCTATCTCGGATATTTGTAGCAACGCTTGCATAACACTGCCCTGTGCCATCGCGCAACTCGTATGCGTTCATTGATCCGTTCGCGTTGCATGACCATAAGCGAACAACCATGCTGATATCAGTCGCTTTTCACTTCAGCATGTTACGGCGCAACTGATGTGCGTGTCATCCGCTTTCAGTATCCTACTTAAATGTATCGGTCAGACGTTGTATTGAATGAGTACATGTCTAAATGACATACACTCATCACCTGATCTCATCCACAACCCTGATCAGTCTCCCTTCCCGGTACGACCGCACCGCTGCAAGTGCGGTCTTCAATACGTATCTGCCATCATCCTCGAAGATCCGGCTCCTCCGATCAGTGACCGTCCCGATGAAGTACTCGAGTTCGTTCACGAGAGGCTCTTTCTCCTCGATCTTTGCCGATCTGATCCAGTCGCCATCATGCAGTTCCACGGTCTGGGCGATGTAATCGAGATATGCGACACCCTCTGTGCCGACAGCCGTGAGCTGTCTCACCTTGTGCGGGGTCAGCCAGTTCACATCGATCATACCTGCGCGACCCCTGCCAAACTGCATAAGGATGCCTGCATGGTTCTCATGCGAGTCCGGCGAGCCGTTGCCCGCGATGGCATAGACGCTCTCTGCCTTCTCGTTGTAGAGATATGAGATGGTATCGATGTCGTGCACGCCGAGATCCATGATGATCCCGACATCCCGGATGCGCGGATTGTGCGGACCGACCCTCCGTGCGCTCACAGAGACGATATCGCCAAGCATTCCCGAATCGATGATCTCCTTCAATTTGATGACTGCCGGGTTGAACCGCTCGATGTGCCCGACCATCAGCCGCACGCCCGCGTCCTCTGCAGCCGATATCATCTCATCCGCATCCTCGATTCTGCTTGCGATCGGTTTCTCGACGAGAAGGTGTACGCCCTCGTTTATGACGTCCATCGCAACGGTTTTGTGCAGCGTTGTTGGCACAGCGACGCTCACCGCATCGAGATCGCATGAAAGAAGCTTTTTGTAATCGGTGAATGCCCGTGCCCCATGCATCGCCGCGATCTCCTCTGCGCGCATCCGATCAACGTCTGATACGCCGATTAATTCCACGCCATCCATCTCATGATACACGCGGGCGTGATGCTGCCCCATCGCGCCGACGCCGATCACTCCAACCTTCATGATTTCACCTCAACATAATTTTCAAAATATTCTTTTATTGTTTTGATTATGTAATCCAGATCAGCCTCTGAGACTGCCGGATGCACCGGGAGCGAGAGAACCTCATCCGCGAACCTTTCGGATACCGGCAGAGTATCCTCGAACCCGAGTTTCTGATAGAGCGGCTGCTTGTGAATCGGGATCGGGTAGTATATTCCGGTTCCAATACCTTTCTCGCCAAG
>JAUWHQ010000075.1 GCA_030605805.1 Methanosarcinales archaeon
AATTAAGTTGAACAAAATCAACTTTTTCGTGGACATATTCTGCGACTCCAAAAAACCCC
The DNA here is from genome assembly GCA_030605805.1 of Methanosarcinales archaeon. Taxonomy (GTDB): domain Archaea; phylum Halobacteriota; class Methanosarcinia; order Methanosarcinales; family Methanogasteraceae; genus Methanogaster_D. The sequence continues at coordinate 60 of JAUWHQ010000075.1, forward strand.
TCTCTGTGTCCCTCTGTGCTCTCTGTGGTTTTATTTCTTATGATATATTCTTTAGATTATCTCATAGATTGAACCACAGAGGGCACGGAGGGCACGGAGATTGCGAATTTTGTGGTGAAACGGGTTGGTAAGAAGTAGTTTCGAGAGGTATTGCCTTAAATGTACAGGTTATTCGTGCGCGGCTACAAAGTACGCGCCCAAGTATCGTGTGGAGTCTTCGAATGAATCTCACGTTACGCAAACAGCCCCAGCCCTCCGCATGGGCGCAATCGTTCAAATAGGATGAGTATGAGACCTCCTACTATGAGTAGAGGAGGCGAAGAAACCCGACTTCCATGACCAAAGCCCCTGACGAGCCATCGCCGGGCAGGGGAGCAGACGGTGTTAAAACACTCTTTGGCGATCCCAGAAAAGCCATCATAAAACTGTCGATACCGATGATGGTGGCGATGTCGGTGCAGACGATCTACAGCATCGTTGATGCGTTCTGGGTCGCGGGTCTTGGTGCCGACGCGCTTGCTGCGATGGGTTTTGTATTCCCTTTCGTCTTTGTCATCATGTCGCTTTCTAACGGGCTTGGTATCGGCGGCGGGGCTGCCATATCTCGCAGGATCGGTGCTAAGGACAAATTGGGCGCAGACAACGTGGCGGTTCATACAATCGTTATGATGGTGCTGCTTGCAGTCGGTTTTTCGGTGCCGTTCTTTCTCCTTGCCAGGGATATCTTTGTCCTGATGGGGGCTTCTGGAACAACTGATCTGGCGGTCGCGTACGCCCGGATCATTTTTGCAGGGAGCATCATTATATTTTTCGTAAATGTAGCAGGCGCCATCCTGCGCGGCGAGGGGGACGCAAAGCGGGCTATGTATGCCATGGTGCTGGGCGCAGGTCTGAATATCGTGCTGGACCCGATCTTCATATACACGCTTGGCATGGGCATCGAAGGTGCTGCATGGGCTACACTCGTGTCGCTTGGGGTTTCATCGGTTATCATGTCAAACTGGCTGTTTTTCAGGAAGGATACGTATGTATCATTCAAATTCAGTGATTTTAGGTTCGATAGATGCATCATCAGGGATGTTTTCAGGGTTGGTCTGCCAGCTTCGGTTCAACAGCTTTCTATGGCGATCACGACCTTGATAATGACCGTTCTAATCGTGATGGTCAGCAACACCGACGGGGTGGCTGTCTATTCGGTGGGATGGCGGGTCGCAACCATCGCAATAGCACCCTTAATCGGCATCGCTACGGCGGTTGTCTCGGTAACCGGGGCAGCTTTTGGCGAACACTTATTTGAGAAAGTGAAGATTACCCACATCTATGCAACAAAGGTTGGTCTGGTCATAGAGATGATTATAGCCGCCGCAACATTCGTCTTCGCCCCTCATATAGCCGCGATCTTCACATACACAGAGGGGGCAGCGCAGATCGCCCCTGACCTGACAACGTTTCTCAGGATAGTATGCATCTTCTATCCAACCGTGTCGCTCGGAATGCTGTCATCCTCGATGTTTCAGGGTGTGGGCAGAGGGATGGATGCGCTTACCGTAACGATTCTACGAACGCTTGTCTTAACGCCGCTTTTTGCGGTTCTGTTCGCTTTCACTCTCGGGATGGGGCTGACCGGGATCTGGTGGGGTCTGGTTGCAGGAAACGTCATCGGATCGGTGGTGGCTTTTGGGTGGGCAAGGCTTTACGTGAGCAGGCTGGTAAAAACAAAAAAAGTATTTATTCGAGCTCATTGAACCGATACAATTATATATCAATATCACAAATAAGAGAGTGCCTGAACTGTCCGGAGGCAAACCATCATGAAAGATATCGGGAGGATGCCGGGGGGAAGCGCGGAATGGTACAAGATCGCCACAATGATGATTCTGCTTTCCGGTTGCTGCACGATCACATACTACTTCCATCTGGTGCTCGGAACAGGCGCGGTCTTCAGCCACCTCTTCTATATCCCGATAATCCTTGCAGCCCTGTGGTGGAGGTGGAAAGGTCTCTTCGCGGCTATATTCCTTGCAGCACTTCTGGTCTTCAGCCATCTTTTCCTGAGACCGGATGTAACAACTATTTATGATTATATCAGAGCCCCCATGCTCATACTCGTCTCCATCACGATCGTTGTTCTGGTGGAGCAGGTTGTGCGTGCAGAGCATCAGGCTCACTTGAGCAGCATCTTCAAAACCATCAAGAATGTCAACCAGCTGGTCGTGACCACGAAGGATCGGGACAGGCTACTCAGACAGGTCTGTGATACCGTGACCGGGGAAGAGCGGTACTGCGCATCGTGTATCGCGTGTTTCAGCGGCGATTCATTCACATCGGTTGCAAATTCCTGCCCTGGTGATGACATCTCCCGTTTCTGCGACAGTATGGCAAGCAGTGATCCTCCCAGGTGTGTCAGGGACGTGCTTGCCAGGGAAGATCTGGTTAATGTCATGAACAGACCCGAGGATTGCGCGGGTTGTCCCTTTGAGAGTACCTGTGCCGGCAGTGATGTTGCGGTCGCTCGCATCGAACATGCCGGCAAGCGGTCCGGGTTGTTCGCCATAATATTCTTGCCCGATGTCAGAGTCAGGAAGGGAGAGAAAGAACTGCTGAAAGAGGTAGCAAGCAACATAGCGATCGCTCTTGACAATATGGAGCTGGAAGAGAAGCGTAAACAGACCGAGGAGGCGTTGCAGGAGAGTGAAGCCGTATACAGGGCGGTATTTGAGAACACGGTTGACGGGATTGCCATATATGAGGCTGTAGACGATGGCAGGGATTTTGTCTTCGCAGATATCAATAAAGGGAGTGAAGCGATCGATGATATCAAGCGCGAAGAGGTGATCGGCAGGAGCGTTCTTGAGGTGTTCCCTGGTGTTGAGGATTTCGGGCTTCTTGAGGTCTTCCGGAGGGTGTGGGCGACAGGCACGCCTGAACATCACCCGATCAGCCTGTATCAGGACGACAGGATTGCCGGATGGAGAGAGCATTTTGTTTACAAGCTGCCATCGGGAGAGATTGTTGCGGTCTATCACGATGAAACTGATCGTAAAATCGCAGAAGAAGCGTTGAAGAGATCAGAGATGCAGCTAATAGAGACAAAAGATTATCTGACAAATGTTATCGAGAGTTCTGCCGATGCAATCGTGGTTGTGGACTCAGGCGGGATCATGCGTGACTGGAATGCCGGGGCAGAGTGCTACATGGGCTACACGGCGGAGGAGGTGCTTGGAACGCACAACAGAAGGTTCTTCGCAGATCCAAAGGAAGCCGACCGGATAATGGAGATGATGAAGAGAGAAGGAAAGATCAGGCACCACAGGACGATTGTGATCAGAAAGGACGGAACACCGGTCCATATCAGCATGTCTGTGGCGATGTTGAAGGACAATGATGGTGTGCCGATCGGCACGGTCAGGGTGAGCAGGGATATCACGAAAGAAGTGGAATTTGAGGCAAAAATAAAGGAAGAGCGGGATAATCTGGATTTGATGTTTGAAGCGATGGCTGATGGGGTGTACGTGGTATCAGACGACTATAAGATAGAGTTTATGAACCGGGTCCTGATCAATATATTCGGAGATCAGGCAGGCAGCACCTGCTACAAAGCGTTCCATAATCGGGAAGAGCTCTGTCCGCTATGTAAGAATCCAGGGGTGCTGAAAGGAGAGACCGCACGGTGGGAATGGTACTCCCGCAAGATGGATAAGACGTACGACATCATTGAGACGCCTCTTAAGAATATCGACGGCAGCATATCGAAATTAACGATATTCAGGGACATTACCAGGCGCAAACTGGCAGAGAAGCGCATCGAGGATGAATACCACCGCGCAGAATTTTATAACGATATCATGGGGCACGATATCAACAATATGAATCAGGTCACGATCGGCTATCTTGATCTCATGTTGGAGATGCCTGACTTCCCTGATAAATTCAAGAAACCTGTCCGGACCGCGCTCAAACATGCCAAAAAGAGTGCAAGCTTCATATCCAACGTGAAAACGCTCTCGAGGGTTCGATCAGGCGAGATCGAACTAAAGGAGATTGATATATACCCGGCATTTGCAAGCGCTGTCGAAGATGCAAAACCGGTGCCAAAGGAAGTCAGGATCAATTCAAACATAACCGAAGGGCAGTATTTCATCATGGGCAGCGATCTGCTCTTTGATGTCTTTGCAAATCTCCTGAACAACGCGGTCAAGTTCGACGCGCATGAGGTTGTTGAGATCGACGTCAATATCGATTCATCAGAGGATGGTAGGCAGTGGCAAATCGAGGTTGCGGATCACGGGCACGGCATAAGCGACGAGTACAAAGAGGTGATATTCAACCGCCTGGAACAGGCTGGCGAGAGCAGTCAGGGCTCAGGACTCGGGCTTACTATCGTGAAGAACGTTGTTGAGAGTTATGGGGGGGCGGTCTGGGTCGAGGACAGGGTCAAGGACGACCAGACCTGTGGGAGTAAGTTTGTTATAAGTCTTCCAAAAGGGGTACGCCATGGCAACGATACTCATAGTGGATGATGAGCCCGCACTCCATGAACTGTACAGCGAGATTCTTGAGATGAACGGGCACGAGATCGTTGCAAACGCTTACGACGGCGATGAGGCGGTTAGAATGTTCAAATCGATGGATACACCTCCCGAGATCGTGATCATGGATCACCGGATGCCGAATAAGAACGGAATCAAGGCTACAAAGGAGATACTGGAGATCAACTCAGATGCAAAGATCATATTCGCGAGTGCTGATGATGCGGTCAAGAGCAGTGCACTTGAGTCCGGAGCATACCGGTTTATGCTAAAACCATTCAATGTGAAGAATCTGCTGGCAGAGATCGAAGAGATGATCGAGGCATAAGTTTCAGATAACGATATTTGTCGTGTTCATCGCGATGCGGTCGCCGTCCTCGTTGTTCACAGTGACGATCACACGCACATCAGACCCGTCAGGCGGCACGGCTCTCAAGCCGACCGTGATCTCATAGTTTCCAGGACCGGTGTACGGAACCGAGGTCCAGTAGTCGATGCGGTGGCTGGTATAGATCACATGCACGTACACGCCGGGCAGGTTCGGAGGAATGTCCTTTGGATATTTCAGAAGATTAATCTCCTCTGTACCAGCGTCAACGGCTGTGATCTGTGGTATCACACCGTCTCCGAGTGGCACCTCATCGATCGTTGCACTCACCTGCACGACCTTCTTCGTCTTGAAAACGTCACCCGCATCCAGACAGCCGTGCACGGAAACGGCAAGCAGCATAATCAACGACACGACAAAAATCGCATGTTTCAATCCTTTTCCGGTCATTTATATCACCATTATGGCATTTAATCAATCATCATAACTTGTTCTGTTCGTTCCAAGGTCGTCCGACCCGTTCCAGCTCACGGCATAGCCACTTTTGTCGCAACTCACGATGTAGCTCAGGTATGCCATGCGTGTCCGCTTGAGTGCCACATCGGTGTGGGTGTGGCAGGCGATACATGCCGCGTTCGGGCGATCCGGCTGAAGTTTCATGCTCTCGTTATAGAACCTGGTATGCACCTCGCCCTCGTTGCCCAGTTCATCCGGCACATGCGGATGGCAGTCGATACATTCGATCGATATGGCTGTGTGCGGCGTGTCGGCTGGCACATCGAGCCATGTGAGGTTAAACGAGATCGGGACGCTGTAATCGAGATCCGTGTTCTGATGGCAGTCGCCGCATGTGATGTTTGCGTGTGCGCCGGTGGATGTAAACTCCTCATATATCGTTGCATGGCACTTCCTGCAGTTCGAGGGATCACAGAGATGTTCGCCGAAGCCAAGCCCGGCGGTCACAAAGGCAAGGGACATGGCTATAATTCCGGCAGCGATCCACAGGAACCGCACACTTGTTTTCATAAGTGTTCATCGGTGCTGGTAGGCATATATTCTTTTTGGTGAGGGGGGCGGGGGAGCAACAGAAAAATATATTAAAAACGATTTTTTCACAAAAAATCGAGTAAAACTGCCCTCCGGGTCGGAAGGTCAGTTTTTGATCAAACTTTTGTGAAAAGTTTGCGAGTAAGAAATGCCCTCCGGGTGGGGGCTGACGATATACTTTTCCGTGAATGAAAATGGTGCGTAGAGTGACTGGACGTTATAACGTTGTAGGGTCTATGCCACAAGATATAACCGCTAATCCTATCCGGACGTACTGCCAAATACCGTTCGGTTCGTTCCGAGGTTATCTGACGTGTTCCACGTAACGTTGTAGCCGCTCTTGTCGCAGGTCACATGGTAGCTAACATACGCATTGCGCGTCCATGTGATGTTCACGCCGGTGCGGGAATGGCAGCCGAGACAGGCTTCGTTTGCATCGGATAGTCCGGTTTCTTCGTCCTTCATGGCGAGGTAGAATGATCGGTGTGCTGCGCGCGGGTGTAAGAGTTCGTCATCAACGTGGTCGATGAACGCCTCCCCGATAAGCCCGTTCGACGGATCATGGCATTTCAAACATCCATCTACATCGGCGAAGGACGTCATCTCATATCTGCTCCCTAACTCGTGCATTGCAGTCGCATTAAGATCGCCACTATGGCAGGCAAGACATGACACAATGCTTGCAGCATGAGCTGGTGAGTGTCCACTCTCTCCTGCATGATAATAATCATCGACATCTATGGTCACGTTATGGCACTCCTCACATTCGAAGTGGTGGGTGCTACCATTTTGATATACATGTGGTCTATGCTGACTGTACGCCCCACCCCTCATCTCCTCATACTCAAGCCAGTGGCACTTCTCACAGGGAATCCCCTGATCCTTCGGATCATACCAAGCATGCTGCCCTGCAAACATCGAAACCGTTGCTGGTAATGCAAACAAACCAACCGCCACAACCGCTGTCGAGAGGAGGAATAATTTGGTTTTCATCAGACTTCCCTGCCATGTTATGCTGTGTAAACATAACCATCAACAAACTTCATGTTCTTAAGTATTCCGGTCGCTCTTACCAGAGAACCAAATTTTATTCTTGTGATATTGCGTATTTGGAGGTGCAAACCGGACTTTTCAGCAGACCCGGGTTCTATTTGAAAGCGTTAATCGCTCATGAGCCCCCTTAATATCATCTTGGCTGCATGACTATTTTCGGAGCAAGTCTCTGGTTTCTCGATTGGTTACCGGGAAGGCTGCAAACGTTTATGCCGCTGGCTGCCGTTTGGGTAAAGAATGATGTTTGAAGTCATCCCAGCCGTCGATCTGAAGGGCGGCAGGTGCGTGCAACTGGTGCAGGGCGTGCCAGGCAGCGAAATCGTCTCGCTCCCTGATCCGGTATCGATCGCACTCGACTGGATCGATCAGGGCGCAAAGACCCTGCACTTGATCGACCTCGATGGTGCGATCTATGGGGAACGGAGGAACGCACCCATCATCCGGGATATATGCAATGGATGCGATGCATTTATTCAGGTGGGCGGCGGCGTCCGATCCGTTGACGATGTCAGTGACCTGCTCGGGATGGGTGTTGATCGCGTGATTATGAGCACCGCAGCGCTCCGGGATCAGGAATTGATTGGAGTTTTGTCAGACGAGTTCGGAGGTGACCGTATCATGATCGCTCTTGATGCCGCCGGAGGTGAGGTTGTCATCGAGGGGTGGACGCGAGGGTCAGGGCTCAAACCAGCCGATCTCGGGATAAAATTCGAGGAGCTCGGCGCAGGCAGCATATTATTCACAAACATCGATACGGAAGGGTTGCTTGGCGGCATCGACATAGATCCAACAGCGGAGCTGGTGCGGTCGGTCAGCATACCAGTGATCGCATCAGGCGGCATCACCACGCTCCTGGATATCGCTGCTCTCAGGGATGCCGGTGCGGCAGGCGTGGTCATAGGGAGCGCGCTGTATCTCGAAAAATTCACACTGGCTGATGCGATCAGGGTGTGACAAACGCCTGCATCCGCGATTTTATCACGAATAAACGAAAATTGTGCGAATTCAAGTCGCTGCAAAAAATCTATCTTATATTCCGCAGGTGTTTTTGCAAGAAGATCTATTTTTGCAAATGGCGGATAGTGGCTAATGATTGCGATTTTGAGTCTTTTAAGATAATTTCTTTATTAAAATGCATATTTCTACATGAACATGTAAAGCATTCTTTGTTGAAATTGAGCAGGCTGTGCCACTACCGTATAAAAATAATATTTTTTGGATATCTAAAAACGCCATCAGTAGAAATTATGCAAAAATAGATGGCGACCTGCGGAATGCGAGATCTATGGTTCTGACGTTTTCTGTGGTCGATAGCGATAGCTCCTCGCGTATGTGGAAAAACGCGGGAGTTTCTCTGCGACTTTGCGTTAAACTGGGAATGTAACTTGACTTTGTCAGATTTACTCGAACTCATCATAATCCACACTCCTCTATCATACATACAGTAGTTAGATATATTAATATCGCCTTCCACATAAAGTCCATCCACCAATAAAAGAGGGAATAATGGATGGCATAAACTTTAACTTACACACCAACGATCTGTATCGGATATTCGTTAAATTGAAAGCACCTCCACGAAGAATATGCATCACACTTCCGAGAGCCAAGACCCAGAGCGTCACTACACAGGCGCTTTTAGTACCTTCAAGGGAAATTCCTCGAGAAAGGGCGTGGTAATATGAGGTATCCCACAATAAATAACCTACCAGAATACAGGCTCGATGGTGACATCCCACTTTGGCAAATTCCCCAATCTTTCGATCCTCTCTTCGCAGATTTTCATCGCTTCTTTTGTTAATTTCACTCCTCTCTGGTAAACTTT
>JAUWHQ010000238.1 GCA_030605805.1 Methanosarcinales archaeon
CATCAGCGCGCCGATCGCTTTCATCGCCGCTGGCATCGGTATGTGCGTTGCCAGCCTGTACTTCTCCGGATTGCCTGGAATCCCGAGGCTTGGATCGACCTCGATCGCATGAACTGCATCAGCGACCAGATCGACATCAAAACTATCCGTATTCGAGCCGTATCCCACGGTCACTGAGATGCTGCCGCGCTGCCGCATCCGGATGTGCGCGACGACGTCTGCGACCGCATTCGTGGCTACAACGAAATCGTTATGCAGAAACCTGATACTGTCCTGTATTTCAGGACTCGCGGTCAGATATATCCTTGCCGGCTCCCCGTAGTTGGCAACACCGATCTGAAACGCATAATCCTGATCGCGACCCATCCGCAGCTCGACGCACCGATTCTCAAACTCGATGGAGTTGAATCTGAGCCTGTTCAGAACGATTTGCTGCGGAAATTCCTGTTTCGCCTGTTTCATACTTCCCACACCACGATGATAGTTAGATGTCAATCACGAAGATTTGGCGGGAGCATGTTCGGTATACCGTCCTCGATCGGATAGTACTCGTCACACTTCTGGCAGTAGAGCGTGCCAGTGATAACCTCGTCAACTGAGTCGCTCATATCAGTCGCATTCAGTTCCAGATCCCCTTTGCAGACCGGGCAGGCGAGTATGTCCATCAGTTCTTTCTTCATCATGATTCACCGATCTCTGAATCGGTGCTGATTTTATTAAGACTTTCCGTAACCTGTGTGGCAGCCCGGGTTCGGGCGGTTCAGGCGGTTCTTGCTTGTGCCCCCACCTCTTGCATCAGTTACCGTAAGATTGCTACTCGGGGATTCCGTTTCATAGAAATAAAATGGCACACAGCAAAACCACAGCACCTGCCAGTGCCAGCGGTAGGGTATAGTACTTCAGGTTTTCTTTCATGCTCAAATCCCGTTTGACCAGCCAGAAATACGGGTCGCTCACATAAGAGAAGATGAATGTTCCGGCGCAGATCATAAACACCGTTTGCATGCAAGCAAGATCCTTCACAATACCTGCGGTAACGATGGCTGTGACAACCCTTGAGCCCTGTGCGGTCTGAATACACATCGCAACCAGGAATGGAAATAACATGACAGGAACAGAACTGCTGCCGAGCAATCCAAGCACGCCATCTGAAAAATCGCTGTGTGCGATGATATTGCCAAGCGCACCTGCGCCACACAGATCGAGAAGTATCCTGCCTGCTCTGCCTGATGAACTCTTCAGGGCAGCACCTATCACATCTGCAGATAGGCGTCTATTTGCGATGATCAGTGAGATCGATACACCCACGAGCAGGGCAACATTGACATCACCAAGAAACTTTAGAATCTGACTGTCGGCAACAAGACCAAGTAAAATCAGTGATATCGGGATTAAAATCGGACTCCATGATTCTGTGGATGATCTGAGTGATGATCGGACTTTTTCTGGTATGATTTCAATCTTCGTATGCATATAATAATAAGAAATAACCAGAAGAAGTACAGATATGGGAATACTCACTGTTAATGTGTCCAATGGATCAATATCAAGCGTGTCTGTGATTACAAGGATAACCGGTGATGGATAGATCAGATTAAACGATATCACCGTTCCAATGGAGAGCATGTACAGAAATTTCTTTTCTGATGCATTTACCTTCAGTGCAAGACCCTTAATGACCGGATTTAAAACAACGTACGCTGTTATGCAGCACATGATGGGAATGGCTAATAAATACCCGGAAAAAATAGGTATAAAGGAATAATTTCTCTTGAAGATTCTTAAAATGTCATTTATGATCGTTTCAATGCCGTTTGTTCTCTTCAAGAACTCTGCAATGGTAACACCAGAGAATATAACGATACAGAGTACGGAGAAGATACTTCCGAGACCTGATGTTATATGTGAGATGATTGAATGGCAATCCATCCCACAGAGTATCCCGTAAACAAAAGCAGATGAAATCAGGGAAAGAAATGGATGTATCCGCATACGGACTGATAATACATGTATCAGAACGATACTTGCGAAAAATGCGATAAATGGAGACATTGCATTTATTTTTGATTCTATTTGATATAAAGGTTCGATTATCCGGCTATCTTTCGTGACCGCCCTTTGCGACGATAGTTATAATGCGGGGGACCGTGAAAGTGATAAACATCGAAGAGCACGATCGGGGCGGTGCTCGGCTTTGGGTGGTGCTGGTGGTGGAGATGGTCGGTAGGGAGATGGGTTTCTGGCTTCTCTTCTCGATTCTCAGGCACGGTCGGATGTAGACGCTGTTTTGCAGCACAACCTCACGTAATCTCCCGCACGAGAAGCGTTCGCAGCAAAAAGACAGCAGGGATGATCTCAAGCCGCCCGATCCACATATTAATTATCAGCATGATCTTACCTGCAGCCGGGAGACTTGCAGTGGTGATGCCGGTTGAGAGCCCGGCATTGCTCTGTGCGGATGCCACCTCAAGAATCACATCATCGAGATTGAAACCTGCCGGCACCACATGGAGGAGCACCACCACACCCACCAGGAGAAACACAATCCATAGATTCAGGAGCAGCGAAACCTCCTCGAGTTCTGCGTTCTTGTGATCCTCCGTGAGCGTTCTGTTTCCGATGCGGTATGTGATGACCGCTTCCCTCGGAAGTGCGATCTTTTTGAGCCACCATCCGACCCCTTTGACCATCATGATCACTCTCATCGTCTTTATGCCGCCGGAAGTTGAGCCGGCAGTGCCCCCTGCAATCATAGCGATGATCAGGATGATATGCGCGGTCGGAGTCCACTGATGTATATCAGCAGTCCGGAACCCTGTGCAGGTGATCGCCGAGACGAACTGAAAGATCGAGTCAGCCAGACAGACCATGAGATTTCTATTCTTCATGCTCACCATGTTCTCGAGAAGAAGCGCAATTGCGCCGATCAGAACCATTGCAAAGATCGCCCTGCACTGTATATCCTTGAGATACGAGGACATCCTTCGCGTGATGATCTTGTAGTGAACCAGAAACGGTATCGCACCGATCAGCATGATCGGGATGAGTGCGATCTCGATTGCCACGCTGTGGTACTCAGCGATGCTTCCGTCAGTGACCGTGAAACCGCCGGTGCCGATGCCGGTCATCGCACAGTTTATGGCGTCCCAGGGCGGCATGCCAGCCACCCACAAGAGCCCGATAGCGACCACTGTCAGTGCAAGATACACGCGCCAGATGATGCGGATGGTGTCCCTGATCCGGGGGGTCGGTTTTTCGTCCCTGCCTTCAGCAAGATACAGCGCATACATACATGTCCCGGGTCTTGTAATAATTGATATCACGAGCACGATCACGCCAACGCCGCCAAGCCACTGCATAAAACTCCTCAGGAACTGCAGGGTGTATGTGAGTTCTGATGGGTGTGCGATCATGGTTAAGCCCGTACCCGTCCAGCCTGACATGCCCTCGAAGTACGCATCGAGAAAGGGCATGTTAGCATCGATCATGAAAGGAACTGCGCATAACAGCGGTGCGATGAGCCAGCCCAGTGCTGCGATGATCATGGCATGTCTTGTCTCGAGCATATCATCTGTTTTGAAGAGATATTTGAGGCAGAATCCAAGGAGAACCGACGCAGATGCCGGGATCAAGCAGCCCGGTATCATGGAGTACTCCCGGAAGATGACCGGGACTATGATCACGGATAACAAAACACCTCCGAGAACGACCAAGAGGTCTCCGACGTTGTGACACAGGATTGTAAGGTCTCTGGATGGCAAGGTGAACTCCGAGATCGATCTGTTATATCTTCACTACCGTTGATGATCGCACCCGGGTAGCATTAAGATTATCCGGCAGAGACGCAAAACCCGGGATGTTTCATCCACTTGCACGAGTGATAGGGATGTTGGGTGTCTGTGCATGATGTAAATAATCTTGATGAAACTGTTGCTCCTATCAAAACAACATATCAATCTACGATAGAAGCTTATTCACCGATTTTCATACACCCTTAAACCGTCATAATCACACCCCAAATTTCACGCCACCCCACAGACCATTTTTCAAAATTTGTCGATACGCCAGGCACGATATCCATCAACGGCAATGAAATTGTGGCTATGTTGAGAAAAAAATGCCCACGCTCCTATTTTGATTTCTAATCCGGTTTTTAAGAGGAATTATGAGATACCATGGCTGGATAATATTAATTTGAGATATATTTGGAAGTGATAATGTGTGGGGAATTGCGACGGTTAAGCAGCCTGCGAAAATCGGTGATGATCATCGCGTGCCCTGAAACGCCAAAGATATCGGTCGCAAATCCCCAAGACCCGATCTATGATCTGTGCAGAGCCCAGCCGGTCCTATGCTACATTATACTGCACCACGCGTTTCATCGAGGCAAGGAACTCCTCCATACGCAGCAGCGCCTCTTTTATGTCGTCTCTCGATGCGGCATACGAACAACGCAGAAATCCAGCCCCCGAGTCCCCGAACACATCACCCGGAACGACAGCAACACCCTTTTCGAGTAACAAACGCTCTGCAAACTCTCCTGAGGTCATTCCAGTACCCACAATCGACGGAAATACATAGAACGCGCCCTTTCCCCAGAAACAGTCCAGTCCAATCTTGTTCAAACCGCTGATGATCAGATGCCTTCTGCGGTCGTATTCCCGCACCATCTTCTCCATCTCCACGTCTCCGTTCCGCAGCGCATCGATGGCAGCCATCTGCGAGGTGATCGGGGAGCAGAGCATGGTGTACTGGTGTATCTTCGTCATCGCCCCAATAATTTCGCTATTTCCGAGTGCGTATCCGATCCGAAGCCCGGTCATCGCGTGTGACTTTGAAAAACCATTGAACACGATTGTATTTTCCTTCATTCCATTCAATGATGAGAAACTGATGTGTTTTCCATCGTAAGTAAGTTTATCATAGATTTCATCAGAAATAATTAGCAGATCATAGTCGATTGCAACATCTGCGATCTCTTCGAGGTCTTTTTTCCCCATCGTTGCTCCGGTCGGGTTATTTGGATAATTGATCATTATCGCTCGTGTTTTTTCTGTTATTTTCTCCTTTATCTGGTCGGCTGTAACCCTGAAATCGTTTTTAAGATCCGTTGCGACTGTAACTGGCGAGCCGCCCGCAAAGAGCACGGTCGGCTTGTATGAGACATAACATGGCTCTGCGATGATGACCTCGTCGCCGCGGTTTAAGATCGAGCGCACCACGAGGTCTATTCCCTCACTGACTCCGGTTGTGACCAGTATCTCATCATCAGGGTCATAATCCACCGAATAATCCCGGCAGAATGCTTTTGCGATCTCATGGCGCAATTCGGGCAGCCCCTGGTTGGTGGTGTATGATGTGTGCCCGGTCTCGAGTGCATGGATGCATGCCTCCCTGATGTGCCATGGGGTCACAAAATCAGGTTCGCCCACACCAAGCGAGATCGCTTCAGGGAGTTGATTTGCCAGATCAAAGAACCTGCGAATGCCTGATGGCGGCACGCTCCGTACGACGTCTGATATCCGCATCCGTTTCATGCTCCATTCCCCTTATGGTTATGGCACGATCGAGAGGCGGTGGGCGTGCTCTGGCTCGCGGAGCAGCACACCATCCTCCTTGTACGTCTTCAGAACGAAATGGGTAGCCGTGCTCTGCACCTGCGGCAGGGTCGCGATCTTCTCTGCAACAAAGAACGCAACCTCTTTCATAGATTTCCCGCGCACGGTGAGCGAGAGGTCATGATCCCCGGAGATCAACCTGACCGACCGGACATCAGGAAATCTCGAAATACGGTCTGCAACCACATTGTATCCGGTTTCGCGCTCCAGAGAGACTTTTATCTCGATGACCGCGTAAACAAATCCGTTATTGACCTTATCCCAGTCGATAACCGTCTTGTATTTGCGGATTGTGCCGTCCATCTCGAGTTCACCGATGCAGTCCCGGATCTCCCGGTCCGATCTGCCTGTGAGCGACGCAATCTCACTTATATCAATTTTAGGATCATTTTCGATGATTTCCAGCACGTTCAACGCGAGATCCATCCCGACCCGCCTCATCCCTCTAAATATGCGGATCTGTGATCAGAATCGGTCGGTTCTCGCCATACCGCATCAGCGCAGTCCTCGCAGAGTGATCTCCCATCAACGATCGTCAGCTGGTACGAATACTTGCCGCAGAGATCGCAGTTGCCATCTGACTCGGATATCAGCAGCGACTCGCGATCAGATTCCATCAGTTCCCGAAGGGTGTTGCCCATCTCGGCTGATACCGCAACGATATCCTGGCTCGTAACGATACCAATGAGTTCCTCGTTCCGGAAGACCGGCAGCCGTCTGATCTTGTGCGAAAGCATCATCTGGATCGCGTCGCTGATCGACGTGTATTGATCGATGGTGATCAGCGGGGAGGTCATGATCTCAGAAAGCGATACCGAACTCGGTTTTCTATCATCAGGGAGAAGCTTGCGGGAGATGTCACGTTCGGTTATGATGCCGACTGGTTTTTCATCTTCTGTCACGATAACACACGATCGGTCATATTTGATCATCCTCTCTGCGATGATTGGAAGCGATTCATTGATATCTGCCGTGATCACCTGTCGCGACATGACTTCTCGCACTGGTTTGTCAACGTCCATTCACAAATCTCCTCTCTTTTGTCAAGTAATATATCATAGCGTTGGTCATAGCATTGGTACCAGCCGTTATCAAGGTTGCGATTGCGCCTGCAGAAACCCGGGGCGTGAATGCGGCTGCCAGACTTATGCCACCATCCCTTTTCGCCATATAGACAACCGCCGCTCGACAAAATGTCTGAATATCCGGTCGATAGAAAGCGAGATAAATCCAAGAAGGAGCATGTAAGCCATAACGTGATCCATTCTGAAAAAATGTGACCAGTGCATTATCTTATACCCGATTCCACTCGTCATACCAAACATCTCTGCTGCAACCACGCACATCCATGCAACACCCATCGCGACCCTGATCCCGGTTGCAATCTGGGGGATCGCCGACGGAAACGCAACCCGCCTGATCAGGCTGTGGTTTTTTGTACAGCCAAGCACCATGGCGGTCTCGATCAGAACCTTTGGCACATTCCGAAATCCGACATACGTGTTGATCAGGATCGGGAATACGGCTCCCACGAACACGATAAAGCCGGCGGACGCGTGAGAGATCCCGATCCAGATGATCGCAAACGGTATCCACGCAAGAGGCGGTATCGGACGCAGAATCTCTATAATCGGGTCAGCGATCCGGTTGATCAGCTGAAACCAGCCCATGCAGATTCCAAGCGGTACCGCAACGCACAATCCGGTGATCATGCCGATTCCGAAGTGTATCAGGCTGACTTTGGCATCATAGATCATGTTACGCCATCCATGCGAGAATGATCCCACGACATCGGTGAAACTCGGAAGAAAGAAGGCATTTTCCACCACATAATCTGCGGCAAGCTGCCAGATGACGATAGCAGCGCATAGCGAGGTGATCTCGACCGTATACCGCCTGAGTAAGTTGAGTAAGGACGCTACTCGCATCGGCACCCTTGCTCACTGGAGCTTGTCATGCATCTCTTCGAGATCTGCTGACTGCTTTCCCATGCGCGTCATCAGTTCTGCGATTGCAGCGTCAAGGAATACGAGTGCGGAGATCTCAAAGGTGGTACCAAGCGGCGCAAGTTCGGAGAGCTTTGCATACTGCCCGAGCAGGTGTCGCGCAAGATAATCCCCTCCGCCGTCTTTTGATCTGCCAAAGATTTTCACGGTTATGTCTGCCATTCTTCCGAGAGATGATCCTGGGTTCGATGTAACAACGACCAATGTCGCCCCGATTTCCTTGATAACCTTTCCGAGATCGACGATGGACATGGTTTCGCCTGATCCGCTGATCGCAACCGCCACATCCCCCTTACGCAGCGCTGGCGTGGTCGATTCGCCGACCACATACACACGCAGCCCGAGATGCATGAGCCGCGTCGCAAATGCCCGCCCGACCAGACCTGAGCGCCCGGTCCCCATCACAAAGATGTTGTTCGCATCAAGGATTATATCGAGCATATCAGAGACTGAATCGACGTCAAGATCCTCAAGAGCCCTCGTTATGTGTTTTGTGAGGATATCCATCGATGCAGCAAGCGTTGTGCACTTTGCTGCTTCGGATTCGTTTTTATTGTTCTGTTCCGGTGACATGTGTACACACCAGCCAATAATTATTGGTCTTTAGATGCTTATATCATTCTCTGTTCACAAGGTCATAAGTCACTTCCGATGCCCTGCGCAGGATCTCTACCTCTCCTGGCACGACCCGATTCTGCATCAGCACGACTCCGTCGCATATCGTGGTATCGACGCAGCCCCCGTGCGCCGAATATACCAGATTCGAACTGAGATTGTGAAGCGGAGTCATCTCCGGAAGCAGCAAGTCGATCAGTAGCAGATCTGCCGCGCTGCCCTCTGTTATGCTGCCACTGCCGCCGCCACTGCCTGTGCGCAGCGCATCCGCGCCGTTCCTCGTGATCATGGCGAGCGCTTCGTCTGCTGGCATCACGGTCTGCTCGTTCGCAGCCGCCTTCTGTGCCAGCGACGCAAACTTGGCGGTTTCGAGCATGTCAAGGCTGTTGTTGGATGCGCACCCGTCCGTGCCAAGCGAGATACAGACCCCTGCCGCCCGAAGTGCCGTATAACGCATCGTCATGCCGACAGCGAGCTTCATGTTCGAGACCGGGTTGTGAGCCACCTTGACCCCGTGCCTTGCAAGCAGCGCGATCTCGCTGTCATCGAGCCACACGCAGTGCGCTGCAACGACATTCGGACCGAGGAACCCGATATGGTCAAGATATTCCACGGGACGCATGCCTGTGCGCTCGATGCAGTCGCTTACCTCCTGCTCTGTTTCTGAAACGTGTATATGAATCAGCAGGTCTTTTTCTCTTGCAAACTCTGCTGTCCACAAAAGACTCTCTTCTGACACCGTGTAGATGGCGTGCGGACCAAGCGCGGGGGTTATCCGGTCAGAATAATCTTTCATAAGCCTCTCTGTCAGTTTTTTGTTCTCTTTTTGCACCGCATCATCAGACTCTCCCGCGATGTCGATGAAAACGTTGCTGACAGCGGCGCGTATTCCCATCTCATCGACTGCTCTTGCACTTGCAAGGGCATGCCAGTACATGTCATTGAAAGCCGTCGTGCCGGACCTGATCATCTCGAGACACGCCAGTTTTGCGCCCCAGTAGACATCCTCATCGGTCAGTTTTGCTTCAAGGGGCCAGATATGCTCTTGCAGCCATGTCTGGAGCGGGATGTCGTCCGCATACCCCCGGAAGAGCGTCATGGCGGCGTGGGTGTGCGTGTTCACAAAGCCAGGCACGAGCGCTTTGTTGCTGGCATCGATGACCGTATCTGCATCATAAGCGGCACATCCGATCTCGGCGATGACGCCGCCGTCGATATAGACATTGCCATAGTTCTCAGTACTTTTCAGCAGAATACTCATTCGATCATCCTCGCAATCGTCTCTTCAACCATGCTGCGGTTCTTTTCCGCGTTTTTGGTGACTGTTTCGTAGCTTAATTCCTGCTTAGCAACTCCATTTGCGTAATTGTCAACGGCGCAGATCGCTGCGACAGGAATACCGATCTCGCTGCACAGGATTGCTTCGCTTGCCATGGTCATGCCAACAATGTCTGCATACCGGCTCAACACCGCTATCTCGGCTTTTGTCTCGAACCTGGGTCCGCGCGTCTGGACGTACACTCCCCCGTCCCTTCCGTGGCTTGCTCTGATCAGTCGGTCCCGCAGCGCCCCGTCAAGTTCGGGCACGACATGCCTGATTTCATCGTCATAGAACGTCATAGAGCCTCCAAAGTCGATGTAATCGTGCGGCACAACCAGCGTGCCCGGCGGTATCCCGGTCTTCAGGCTGCCCGTCGAATACACGCCGATCACGCCATCCACGCCGGATTTTTGCAGTGCTGCGATGTTTGCCAGATGATTTATCTTATGCGGCGGTATATCAGCATTCATGCCGTGGCGCGGCAGGAATAGAGCGCGGTCTCCCTCAAAAAGCTCTGCATTCCCATATTTAGTTCTGATCGTCTTTCTCGCGCCTTCAAACTGCTTTCCGATCAAACCTGTCCCTGTGATGATACCAAGCATTCGATCACTTAAGTCTACATCTTCGGTCGGCAGCGTAAATAAGTTACCGTGTGATCATGAACAGCGTGTTGCCCAATGGTTCACGAGACTTATCTATTTTCTTCCATAAACCAGTGAGTCGTGACAAGATTACCCACGAAGGGTACAGAGGTCCGACAGAGCGTTGCTGTTCAACTCTTGTGCCCATCTGCGACCTCTGGTTTTCCAAAACCCCTGGGTTCCAAAAAGATAATGCAATGGTCACAGTGAGGTTGCTGTAAAATTTATATTGTTGAATTACGAATATGTCTGAGATTTTAGATGGGCGGATATCCGGGATATGGTCGGTGATGCGGCAGAGGAGGTGGGGGCGGGCAGATGTACCCGGATTGTTGCATCTGTGTGGAACTGCAGGCTGTCGTTTCAACCGAGACGCCCCGATGAAAAGAGATATACACTCTCAATTCCATACACCAAACAAAACACAAACGTTAAGGATGGTGTACCTAAATGAGAATTGACATCCTCGATAGATTATCGGAAAGAGGAGACGTCTTTACAGTGGAAGACGCTTTAGAGACGTGTAATATCGATAGAAGTGTTTTGTGGGTCATTTTATCCAGATTGGAGCGAAGAGGGTGGATTGAGCGAATCGAAAAAGGTAAATATCTGATTATCCCGCTTGGCGCAGAGAAGGGAAGATACACGTCACATGAATTTATCATCGGTTCTTTGCTGGTTGAGCCGTATTGCATCGCTTACTGGAGCGCATTGCATTTTTATGGACTGACCGAGCAGATACCAGCCACTGTCTTTATCCAGACGACTTCAAGAAAGAAAAAACAGGAAATTGAGGTTTTTGGAGTTCGATACCGGATCGTCAGGGTGAAAAGCGACAAAGTATTCGGGATTAGAAGAGAATGGATCGAAGAATCAGAGGTTAATATAACGGATAAAGAAAAAACGATTGTGGACTGTCTTGATAAGCCTCAATACTGCGGAGGCGTGGTGGAGGTTGTCAAGGCTTTAAGAGATCAAGGATTGGACCGAGAGAAATTATCAGAGTACGCGACAAGCATCGGAAACTCGGGCGTGGTGCGGCGGCTGGGTTATCTCTGCGATCGATTGGGGATTGACATCGATCTCCCGGCAGTTAAAACGCGGAACTACCTGTTACTTGATCCGACCATCTCAAACAGAGGCTTAAAAAATGCAAGATGGAAGCTGGTCATAAATCTTGATGAGGAAATGCTGGAGGGGTTGGAATGATCTCTGCAAAGGATATCCGGAGCAGGGCAAGAGAACTGGGAGTTCCTGAGACGACTATAGAGCGAGATTATGCACAGAACTGGCTGTTAGGGCACCTCGCTTCGATGAACATGGCTCTTAAGGGAGGAACTGGCATAAGAAAGGTTTATATCAAAAATTACAGGTTTTCCGACGATCTTGATTTTACTCTTCTTGAAAAAATGGATAGAGTCAAGTTAAACGACCTGATAGGACGTGCGGTTCTTGGAGCGAAGGAAACAAGCGGTATCAACTTTATTGAAGAGATTTCAATCGAAGAGAACATCAACGGTTTCGTGGTGAATGTTTACTTCCGAATTCTGCGGAGTGCTGGAAATCCGATAAAGATAAAACTGGACCTGACAGCACTCGAAAAAGAGGAGGTTTTGTTGCCTCTGGAGAAAAGGGAGATAATCCATCCGTATTCCGATGATTTCCATGCCCTGATACGGGCGTATTCATTGGAAGAGATCGTGGCTGAGAAGATAAGGGCTCTCTTCGAGAGGACACGACCGAGAGACCTGTACGATGTGTGGCACCTTCATAACGAGATCGATGATGGAAAAGTATTAAATATATTATACAAAAAATGTATGGTTAAAGATGTGCAGATCGACTTCCGATCTCTTGAAGACAGAAGAGAGAACTTTGCGAATGCGTGGACAAACTCGCTTCGACACCAGATCAAGGCACTCCCCGATTTTGATGATGTGTTCTGCGAAGTTAAGCAGCGTATAGCAGGGGTACTGTGAATGGACACTGTTTAAAAATCCAGTGAATTTGGTGATTCGTGATATTTATTTAAACGTGCGCATCCATGATAAAACCACGAATGCAGGCGAATGCCCGCGAATTACACGAATTTGGCGGCACAGAATCTATTGATTTTACTAAAAGGTTCGGATTGTGCCAAATCAGAGATTCCACCGACTATCGATCGGGAACATCTCATTGATCCACATCAAAGCCATGTTATCGTGAATAATCCGGTATTTTCTCGACAGAACCATGCATTCCTCGCCAAAAACCCGACTCTCGAAAACTTCGATCTCATCGATCTCTCTCCTCGACTCAATGGCGTATTCTTTCAAAATACGCCCGATCGGTATATCGGCACGCGTCAAATCATATTCCATTCCCGCAGGCATTCGTTTGATCGGGACAAGCGACCGTGCATAGACATACACCACATCTCCGGCACACAGCAGAACGATCCGCTCGTTTACAGCATCGCCAGCAGATATATCAAGCAGTTCGGCGATCTTGTCGCCTGCTTCGATGACCTGCTGCTGCCTGGTCTTCACACGAACTACCTGCCCGGTCATCAGTTCGAGCAGGTGCGTAACCGAACCATCAGTGCCGGCACAGATCCTGAGGCAGGTGGGGAGATCTAACTTACACAGAGATTCGATGATATCGTCCAAGCAATCACCATCAATTAATCAATTAACGCTCTTTTTCATCTTCTTTACGCGCTCTTTTGCCGTATATCCGGTAGCCGCGTCGAGAAATCTACGAAAACGTCTGTTTGTGTCAGACACCTCTCCAACATCTACGTCCGTATTTGATTCCGTGTCTACACAGAGTTTCTTCCCATCGATCTGGACTTTCATCTGTTTCAGAGCCTTATAACTGATAACGAACGTGTCATCCCTGATTTCGACCTCGCACGGGAAGCACTCCTTCAATACCTCCAAAATTCGGTCATTATCAGCCGCAACTCCACGCTTAAACGGATATTCGTTGATATGATCACCTCATCCAAGTATCTTAGCAAACAGCCCGCCATAGTCCT
>JAUWHQ010000009.1 GCA_030605805.1 Methanosarcinales archaeon
GAAGGGCTTGGACCCGGGATGAGTGGGGGGCGTGTTTGAGTTCCTGCTCTGTCCGGCTCTTCGCCTCTTGGAGTGGTTCAAGCAGATTCATCATCGCAATCCACCCTCCTTCTTTTGATTAATACTGCTGCAAGCAACACCCCCGCCGCCACAAACGCCGCTATTTGATGTGGCAGTGGGGGCGGGTTTCACCAGCCGGATGATGCAGGGTCACCGCCGCCGCACCAGATATGCGACAGCGGCGAATCCGATGATCGCAAGTCCCGCGCCAAAGCCCGGTACCTTTTTCTTCGTCGAAATTGGCACAGCTCCATCTGCCGCGCTTTCCTCTCTTACCGGAGCCCCTATCATGCCTCCTGCCTTTTCTCTTTTCCCTCCGGATGCAGGAGCTGGGGCTTCGGCAACGTCCGGAGTTACCATGACCACAGGCGGCGGCGCCTGCCCTACGGCTGGTGCGGCTTCGGTGATCGCCTCTTCGGTCTTGACCTCAATAGCAGATGTGGTGGTTGTTTCACTGATCTTGTCGATGATCGGCACCTCCACGAATAATGCGGTATAAGGGGTGACGAACCCGAACTCCAGGGATAGGTCGGTGATCTCGGAGACAAGCGGATCTGTCTCGCCTTCAACAGCGGTTCTATCCATCAGTTTCCTGATCTTTGTGTATGCCCAGAGTTTTGGAACGAAGCTGTTCTCAGGTCGTGAAATAACGAAAAACGTCTCGTCAAAGCTTTGGCTGCCGGTGCGTGTGACCGCATCGATGCTTGAGTCGATGCTTCCTGTGCCCGCATGATATCTGGCAAGTATGATTGCGTCAGAGCCTGCAAAGAGGGTGGTGTAGCCTGTGTTTACGATGTCGGATGCGTCTTGGTAATGGAAATCCATGTCGGTTATCATGGGTGTGGATATTGTTTTGTAGAACGTGTTCATCTCGGTCTCGGCATCCTCTTCAGGATAAAACTGTTCAGCCACCCCGTAGTTTTCAAGGGAGAGTGCTCTTAAGAAGTCGTAGTTCTCCTCATCCTCGATCCCGAACGCGATGGTGAATATGGATACTTCTGCCACATTTGCGGCTTTTACGTTTTCCCTGATCACATAAGGCGAGGTCACATCCCCTGTGGGTCTACCATCGGTGAGAAACACGATGATCGGGACCCGCTCTGCGCCGGGCTCAAACATGCCAAGCGCGTGTAACAGTGCCTCGTTGATGTTTGTGCTGCCTTTTGCGTCGAGCATGTTTACAAAGTTTGCCGCCTCTGCCTTTGTCTCTGCATTCGCTTCCATGAGCGTGCCCCTGAACACCATAACATCACTGTCAAAGAAGATCACGTTGAAGTAGTCATCAGGCGGGAGGTCCGCGATGATGCCTGTGAAGACCCGTTTCACCTGCGCGATCTTGTCGCCTCTCATGGAGCCTGATTTGTCGATCACGAAGACGATCTCCTTGCTGAGAGCCGTGGTTCCCAGATCTGCAACTGACGGCGAGAAGACGTGCATCAGGTACCCGGTTCCGCCGGTTTCGTAGAAGAGCATCTCTCCGTTCAAAGACGTGTTATCGGTTGTGAAGACGATTCTTAAGTCCCGGTCAGGAAGTGCCTTCGCATTATAAGTAACTCGCGTTTTTGTTGAAGAGAGGTATTTCACGCTTGCTTCCTCAAATCCAGGGGTGTCCAGAGAGATGATCCGATTTACTGATGCAACCGTGATATTTACAGACAAATCAGGCACGCTGTGCGCCACATCGGTCTCTCGCAGCGACAACGCGTACTCGTACTCGCCAAGCATCTTTTTTACAGGTTGTTCATAAGTCAAACGAACTATAATGCTCTGGTGAGGCTCAAAACTCAAGGAATAAGAGAATATGTTCTCTTTCTTCGTCTTTAAGATGCCCGCGGTCTTTCCTTCGGAGATCGCTTCCTCAAACCGCTCCTCTGCCTCTTCTTTTGGGAGCACGTCTGCGTTGTATTCGACCCCGTCGATTATCATGCTGAAACCTGAGATGAATGCGCCATCAGGGATCAGGAACCTGAACTCGTCGTCTGTTGCGGTGTCGTGTGGATTGGTGAGCTTCTCTTCCACGCTTGTGATCGCATAGCCGTTGTTTACACCCGCGGTGATGTGCAGGTAATCGATTGTGGTGGGTAATGTGATCCCGGTTGGTTCGGGCTCGATCGATCCATCTCGAAGGTGGATATCGGTGAGCCGAACCATGCCAATGTCGCCTCTTTTGATTATCTCGACTCTGGTTTTGATGATCGGATTTTCATCGGCATCATCCGGATAGCAATAGACACCTCCGGGAGCTAACACCTCTGAATCGACTTCCTTGCCATATTTCGATATCTTCAGCCAGACTTTTTCTCCGACCGGATCGATCCGCATCGCAGTAAGCAGATAGCCGTCGTGTCCAAGGTCATACGATTCGCCCTGAGCCAGTTCCACTTCAGATATCCGGGGGGCTTCGGCGGCTGCACCCGGTAGCTGGGCGCATCCGACAAGTAGTATCAGTGTGATCAGGCAGACGTGGGTCCTCCTGAATCCTCCAAACGCTTTCGATGTCGCTGTTTTCAGTATCTGAATTCCATATTCCATTTATATCGCCTCTTATGAGTTGTATTCGGTCTCATTTATGTTAGTCTATTGATCTTTCTCAGAATCAACACAATCAATAACCCGATCATCAAAAGCACCGGTTTGAATCCGGGTACCCCTAATATCCCGCCATTGTTTCCGGGTGTGGATGTTGTTATCGGTGTTGCCGGCGGCGGATGCGCATCAGCGGACCGCACCCTGATCGGCAGCTCGAGCGTGTAATCCTCCGCCCCTGCCATATCGTCTCCGAAGTAGTAGATCACCCTGCCCTCCACAGTGAAGTCGCCGATCTGGTTTGCAACAATCCTGACCTCGATATCCCTGCCCACGCCCGGCTTGATCTCGTAATCTGATGTGAACTGTCCTGCTCCGGACATGGCAAACCCGGAAGAGGCGACGCTCATGCCGGATGGCGGGATGATGATGACCTGCACATGCATCACCGGCTTTGTTATCAGGTTCACAGCCGAGAGCTTGAGCAAAACGTCGTCTCCGATCACGACATCGGTCCGCTCACCGTGCAACTTCACGCTTGCGTTCTGTGGTTGCGTGGGCTGCAACCCGGCAGATGCGATGACCGTGAGCGTTGCACCGTCCGATCTTCTATTATGATGATCTCCACGCTCATCATAGTATGACGCCTCTGCTGGCTCCAGGTTGAACGTGCCACTCTGTGATGGCTTTATGACGTACTGGAGCGTCCGTGACTCATCTGGCTTGAGCACCGGATACTCTGCATGCACGGCACCGCTCACCAGCGTGAAACCTGAAGGAACAGAATCAGTTACCACGATATCCCTCATCTCGCCCATTCCCGCGGCTGCCGTGTTTCTCACAGTCACGGTTACCGTTGTTGTATCCCCTGCCTCGATCGTATGCGGGGAGGGCAGTTTTGTCACAGAAAGCGTTGTCACCGGATATATCTTAACTGTCAGCATTCCTGCGTTGTCGTCGTACCCGCCACGCTCGCCGGTCGTGAGGCAGTCAAAGATGCTGAACCTGATCTTCTCCCCGTCACCAGTGCGGTAGAACGTGTATGTATGATTCTTAATATTGCTTACTGCTGGCTCTACCAGTTCACCATTGAACTCGATCGAGTTGAACGGTTGGGTGTACGCATTTCCCCTGCCCATGCGAAACCGGGCGTCTGCCCAGCCCCAGTCCACATCCCTCCTGAACTGGAAGACTCCAGAGACCACGATTCTGTATTCGCGGTCTTTCTCAAGGATGATTGATGATTCAACCGATGAACCTGTGTCTTTTGGTCCAAGAGCGTGGACCTGGATTGTATCAATAGGGGGATCGGCATATGCGGATGCTGACATCGTT
>JAUWHQ010000031.1 GCA_030605805.1 Methanosarcinales archaeon
CATCACAATGCTTAAATGATGCTCGCGCAAAAACGATTAAACAATGACAGCAACAATCGCTAAAAAATACTGCATATCGTGCGGTGCGCATCTGGTTATGTCCGGATACACGCAGTTTCCGTGCCCGTCATGCGAAGCGACCATCGGCAGGTGCGTTTCATGTAGAAAACAGAGCAATGCTTACGTCTGCCCCACATGCGGGTTTACGGGTCCGTGAGGTGAGACGGATGGGGAACGTAGCAGCATTGATCAAGATCATGCCGACCGGCGTGGACGTTGACCTTGAAATACTCAAAGGGAATCTCACGGCTGCGGTGCCGGAAGGCATCGAAATGAGAGGGATCGCAGAAGAGCCGATCGCATTTGGACTCGTTGCCCTGATGGCAACGGTTGTCGTCGGCGACGTCGAGGGCGGAACCGAAAGCGTTGAGCATGCGTTTGCGCAGGTGCCTGACGTCGAGAGCGTGCAGGTGGTTGAGGTTGGCTTGTTATAGGCGTTCGAGCAGGCGCAATAGAGAATAAGGGCTCGTAGATCAGGGGAAGATCGTTACGTTCGCAACGTAAAGGCCGCGGGTTCAATTCCCGCCGAGTCCATATTTTTGGCGGCGTTATACTTGAGCCGCGTCAGTTTTTTTTATAATTTTAGGCAGTGTGGGTCTATTGTACAGTTTGACCAGGGCACCCACGCGGAGGGGACTGCCCCGATAAGAACAAGACTTATATGCCGACACGCATATCCATAACTCGAAACACAGGAGGCATCCGCATTGAAGATTGCAACCATGAAGACGCCTGATCAGGTGATTATTCCTTTGGAGCAGCATGCTGGCGCGGTGTGCAATCCCGTAGTAAGTGTTGGTGATATTGTTTCTGTCGGTCAACTAATCGGCGATGGCAAGTCCATGATACATTCAAGCGTTTCCGGAGAGGTGACTGCTATCTCAGAACTGCCACATCCGGCTGGTAAGAATGTTCTCAGCGTGGTGATCAAGACCCACGATGGCGAAAAAAAAGAATTTAAGCCAGGAGATTTCTCGACGTATAAAATGAGTCGCATCATCAGGGACTCAGGGATCGTCGAACCGAATGGACTACCGACGGTGTACAAAAAGGCAGATATTAACACAATCATTATCAACGGAACGAATACATGGGATCTATCATCAAACGAAGCGCTTATGCTCGATCATCCATCTGAGATCGTAGATGGATTGAGAGCATTGATAAAATCGGTTGGCGCTAAAAAAGCGACCATCATAATCGAACTTGACTCGGAAGCGCTGCAGGTCATGCGAACCGAGACCATACCGGATAGCAACATCAAGATCATCGCGACACCGACGTACTATCCGCCAGGTACCGAAAGCACGCTCGCCAAGAAGTTCGCGAATAAGAAGGTGCCACGCGGTAGCACTCCTGATGACCGGGGCGTCCTTGTGAGCAGCATCAGCGCCATGAAGGCACTCTATGATGCGCTCTGTGACGGCATGCCAATGATCAAGAAAGTGGTCACTGTCGCTGGCGCGGTGCGCTCTCCGAAGAACGTTCTCGTAGAAATCGGCGCGCCGATCAAGGATGTTATTGAAGCATGTGGCGGCTGCACCGGAACGCCAGTAAAACTTATCATGAACGGCGCGGTATCAGGCGCGGCGCAGTACACCGACGAGGTCCCGGTCATCAAGACCACGACAGGCATTCTTGTGCAGACCGAGAGCGACATCAACCGCGAACCACCGAGCCCATGCATCAACTGCGCGTGGTGTGTGGACGAGTGTCCGATCGGTCTCCTGCCGCATCTCCTGTACGGGTATGCTGACAGCGCACAGTTTGACAAGTGTGCGGAATTATACATTGGCGACTGCGTGGAATGTGGTATGTGTGCGTACGTCTGCCCGTCCAAGCTCCCGATCGTGCAGATAATCAGGTACGGCAAACACGGCGTTGCCGCGATGGAAGCCGAAATGGAGGTGGAAGCATGACACTTACGATATCACCATTACCACATGCGAAGAGCAGGGAGAGCGTGAAGAGCGTGATGTGGGGAACGGTCGCTGCACTGATACCGATCTCGCTCGCGGCGATCTATCTCTTCGGGTTTCCTGCAGTGAAGATCATCCTTGCAACCGTGATTGCGGCGGTCGTTTCTGAAATTATAATCTACAAGGCAGCATCCCACCCGATCACAATTGGTGACGGAAATGCCGTTCTGATCGGTCTCTTGCTTGCGCTTCTCATGCCGCCGGGCGTTAGCGAACATATATGGGTTCCGATCATCGGAGCCGCGTTTGCGATCGCGGTGGCAAAGTACATCTTCGGCGGCACAGGAACACTCGTGTTCCACCCGGCGCTGATCGGTTTTGCGTTCCTGCTTGCTGCGTGGCCCACTCTGATGGGGGCGGCATCAACGCCGAATCTCGGCAGTTTCTCTGACCTCTTAATTGAGACTGGTGCCGGCAGGCTTGTCGAGGCTTCGCCCGCACTGGTCTTGCTCGGCGGCGCATTCGTTCTCTACAAGAAATACGTGGACCGGCGGGTAGCACTCAGTGCTACCGTTCTGCTGATACTCCTGATATTGATCAGTGGGAAGGGCTGGCAGCTCCCATACATCCTGACCGGCGGCTACTTCCTCGGGCTGATCTTCCTTGCGGCAGACCCGATCACAACGCCTGTGACAAAGAGGGGCAGGCTCGTTTACGGAACCGTGCTGGCACTGTTGATATTAATCCAGCTCCATTTTGGTGCATACTTCACAGGGATGTGCTTTGCAGTGCTCATGATGAACGTCTTCAGCCCGTTCATTGATAAAAACACCATACCAAAGCCGATCGGAGGGGATTAAAATGGCAGAAACAAAAGATTCCACTGTAATGATACTCGTCAAGCTGACAATCGTTGCTGCGGTGGCGGCTATGGTCCTGACAGCGACGTACGGCGTCACACAGGAGCAACTTGCGAAGCTGGCAGAAGCGGCAGGCGGTCCTGACAAGCAACTGCTCGATATGGGCGTTGTCCCTGATGCTACCAAGTTCAAGCTGGCAAGTGGCGGAGAAATCTGCTACGAGGCTTATGACGGTGGTGACGTGATCGGCTATGGAGCCATGGCAGAGGTGCAGGGCATGCAGGACATCTTAACGCTCGCAGTCGGAGTGGACACCGATTTCGTGGTGACTGGAGTTGTTGTGGTCTCGCAGAAAGAGACACCTGGAATCGGTGACAAGATCCAGAAAGACGAAGGGTTCGTCGCACAGTTCGCGGGAGTTGGTCTGGATGGGCTGGCACTGAGCGATGACGGCGGAGAGATCGATGGCATCTCAGGCGCAACGATATCATCCAGATATGTCACCGACGGAGTCGTTGAAATAATTGGAAAGATGCAACAGGAGGTTTCATAAATGGCAAAGAAATCCTTTGTAGGAGAGATAATCAGAGGTATCATCAAGGATAACCCTGTATTCGTGCTTGTGCTCGGTCTCTGTCCGGTACTTGCTGTGACCACATCATTCGCAAACGCGCTCGGCATGGCGATGGCGTTTACCTTTGTGATGCTCGGCTCAAACATCTTCGTCTCTCTTCTGCGAAAACAGATCCCTCCAGGCGTCAGAATCCCGATATTCATCCTGATCATCTGTACCTTCGTTACGATGATTGATATGATGCTCGAGGCATTTCTGCCGCCGATGTACGAGGCGCTCGGAATCTTTGTTCCGCTTATTGTTGTAAACTGCGTCGTGATCGGAAGGGCTGAAGCGTATGCGAACCGAAACCCGGTTCTTCCATCGATAGCGGATGGGATCGGCATATCGATCGGTTTTGCGGTGGCACTGATATTGATTGGTAGTGTCAGGGAGATTCTTGGAACCGGAGAGTTGAATCTTGTGATGCTGAACATAAAAGATGGTGTTCCAGGGTTTTACCCGATACTATCCGAGCCCCTGTCATTCCCGATTGAGCCGGCAACCGTGATGGTAACACCACCAGGCGCGTTTCTCACGATCGCGGCGCTGATGCTTTTCTTCAAGATCATGAGTGATCGCAAACGGATGAAACAACTCAGAAAGGAGGGTTATGAGATATGAGCGAAGTGTTAATACCCGGACTTATGCCGACAGAGCCCCTCAT
>JAUWHQ010000244.1 GCA_030605805.1 Methanosarcinales archaeon
AAGTGAACCAGAGATTCCGGGCGAGGGGACCGTAGAGAAGAAAAGACCCGAGATTGCGGATGATCTGAAGACTTCTGTCCTGAAACTGCTCGCAAGCCCGAATATCGCATCAAAGGAGTGGGTCTACCGCCAGTACGACCACGAGGTCCAGATACGAACCACGCTCAAGCCGGGCGATGACGCAGGCGTGCTGAGGATCGATGACGAGGCTGCGCTTGCGCTTGCACTCTCGTGCGGCTGCAACCCGGCGCATATCACGCTCGACCCGTACAATGGCGCAGCAGGATCGACTTTCGAGAATGCATTGAACCTTGCCTGCAAAGGCGCATAT
Source organism: Methanosarcinales archaeon (assembly GCA_030605805.1). Lineage (GTDB taxonomy): Archaea > Halobacteriota > Methanosarcinia > Methanosarcinales > Methanogasteraceae > Methanogaster_D. The sequence continues at coordinate 332 of JAUWHQ010000244.1, forward strand.
CCGGTAGCGCTTGTGAACTGCCTCAACTTCGGGGATCCGGAGGACCCCATGATCTACCGGCAGTTCGCCGAATCGGTGCGCGGAATCGGGGACATGGCTCGAGCGCTCGAGATTCCTGTGGTCGGGGGCAACGTCTCGTTCTACAACGAGAGCGATGAGTTCGGGACTGCGATCCCGCCGACGCCGAGCATCGGGATGGTCGGGTTGCTCGATGATTATGGGAGTTATCGCACCCCCGAGATAGGATTTGCAGATTCCGGAGATACCGTCATCCTGATCGGGGAAACAAGAGAGGAGTTTGGCGGAAGCGAGTATTATCAGGTCTATGGCTGCGCCGGCGGAAGCGTTCCTGTGCCCCCACCTGACCCGCAGCGGATCATCGATTCGGTGAGGGCTGCGATCGGTACCGGGCGCGTCACATCAGCCCACGATGTCTCAAACGGAGGGCTTGCAGTCGCGCTCTCTGAGATGGCGCTGCGGGTCGGAGCGGATATCGATCTTGCCGGCGTCGGGGATGGATCCCTTCGTTCTGACGCGATACTCTTCTCTGAGTCGCACGGGCGCGTGATCCTTGCGACACCGGATCCAGGCGCGGTCATCAGGGAGCTCTGTGGTGTGCCGCACTGGGTCATCGGCGAGGTGGGGGGCGGTGACCTGCGAATCGATGCCGGTGTCGGCGATAGTGCGGTTGTGTTGTCGCTCTACGAGATTGCGGAAGCGAGGGAGAGTATCACGCGGATGATGCGATGAAACGGCGATGTCCTGCCACATCGTCAATATACAGGTAACGCACCTGTATACATCCATAACAAACAACAAATCCGAAATAGACCCCTGAACACGAGTTTTGCTCCAATCCGAACTGCCAGGATTGCGGCAAGCGGGGTGCGAGGCAACATCGTTCGAGTATGGTCACGATACAAGCGGCAAATAGCGATCTAAATGCGGAGACTTGTGGTCTGTTTTTGCAGAAACCAAAAACACGATTTCCTACAATCGCAAGAATAGATCACATCCGGACGTGGAAGGATCTGTTGATGTTCGGGACGGTATCAACTATCATCAATCAGGTGACTGCCAATTCGCGACCCGACCTGCACCCGTGCCCGGAATCAGCCCACAGGATACATTTAGTGGGCACACACCTGTGCCATGATCGCGTCCTTTATTCCCTCAATCGCGAGAACCGTATCTCCGCCAGCATCAAACGGTGCATGCCCAGCCATGTCCGCCTGTATCAGAGCCTCATCATAAGGAATTTCTCCGATCACAGGAATTTCAAGCCTGTATAGATGCGCGCGGATCGTATCACGGTCGCGATCACTTGCTTTGTTGATTACAGCACACAATCTCTCGATCCCGATCTCTTTGCTCAACTTTCGGATCCGTGTTGCTGTCTCGATCGATCTCGCCCCGGGTTCGACCACCACGATCATCAGATCGACCCCGCGGGCAGTCCCGCGCCCGAGATGCTCGATGCCAGCTTCCATGTCGAGGATCACAACGCTCTGCTCCCGCAGCAGGACATGGCGCATCAGTGCACGCAGAAGTGAGGATGCGGGGCACATACACCCGGATCCGCCTCTGTCAACGGTGCCCATCGTGATCATGGAGATGCCCTGCTCGGTTACGCCGAACCGCCCGACAATATCATCCACCTTCGGATTCAGTTTGAATATGCCGCCCACGCCGGTGCCTGCCCGCTCTTCGATCAGTTTCTTGTGTTCTGTGAGCGGGGCGGGCGGGTTTTTGATGCCGATTGCTGACGCGAGGTTCATGTCAGGGTCGGCATCGATTGCAAGGACTGAGAAACCGTCTTTTGCAAATATCCTGGCAAGCGTGCCTGCAAGCGTGGTCTTTCCAACGCCGCCTTTGCCTGTGATTGCGATCTTCATCCGGTTGCTTCCGGTTGTGGTTTCGGGATGAGTCTGACAGTCCCTGATAGCGGGGTCGCCTGGGTCTATCCACTCCTGCTTACTCATACACCCACGTTTCCTCTGCCCGCGTGTATTCGACCATCTCATCGCCAGTAAAATGTATTGTAATCTCTCGTTCTGCCGATTCGAGTGAATCTGCGGTGTGTATGAGGTTCCTGCCAACATCCAGACCAAAATCCCCCCTGATGGTGCCAACGGAAGCGTCTTTCGGATCGGTTGCACCACTCATCATGCGCATCGCCGCGACTGCGTTTTCTCCTTCCACGACCATGCAAACGACCGGAGAAGATGTGATAAAATCGATCAGAAATTTGAAAAAGTCCTTTTCGACGTGTTCTGCATAATGTCTGCGCGCAATATCGTCAGTGATCATGCGCATCTCCATCGCAACGATCCTGAGACCTTTTTGCTCGATTCTGGATACGATCTCGCCGATCAATCCACGTTGCACTCCGTCCGGCTTGATCATCACGTACGTCTGTTCCATTTAATCGCTCCTGAAGAGATGGGGGAGATCCTTGGGTTTTTGAATACGAAACAAACCAAACACCCATGATTTCTCACTTATTTGCCCACTCGGTCTTTCTCGGGACTCTTTTGAGCTTGAAATTGTTCTGGCACTTGGATTTACAAAAATAGTAGACTGTACCATCTTTCTTAACAAACATCTTGCCGGTGCCAGGTTCGATGCTGGTTCCGCAGAACGAACAGGTCAATTGCTCCAATCCCTTCACCTACCCGTTGTCAATTTTTTGGCTTCTCTCGATGTTTCGAGCAGTATCAGGATGTCTCCGACCTGCACAGGACCTATGCAGTTACGTGCGATGACTCTGCCCTTGTCCCGTCCGTCGAGCACCCTGCAGTTGATCTGGGTCGCCTCTCCATGCATGCCTGTCGTTCCAACGACCTCGACCACCTCAGCAGGATATCCACCGTCTATATCTTCTGCCACGACATCACCTCAGCGATGCGATCTTGCCTGTGAGTTCCTCGAGCAGGCTCTTAGCCTTCCCTGCATTGATGATTGCAACAGCGGCGCAGCCGACCCCAAAACCACATGCAGCCCCGAGTTCGTCCTGGTTTTTTATGTACACATAAGGGATCTTCTTCTCGTCGCAGAGCATGGGTAGGTGCGCCACGATCTCAGGCGGGTTAACATCCTCGCCGATCAATACCATCTGGGCTACCCCACGTTCGATTGATTTTGTTGTCTCGTTCGTTCCTTTCTTGATCTTTCCCGTGTCTCTCGCAAGTTCCAGCGATTCCAGCGCTTTCTCGCGTAGATCGTCAGGAACATCGTATGTAACATACATTTGTGCCATTTTATATCTCCTTCTGGATTAAATCCGTCATCGGTGTCTAACTCGAATCTTCGGTACATAAAATAGCAGCAAGAAGGGTATATATAAGTTGCTATGCGCATTGTTGTCGACCCTGTGGTTTCTGACATTCCGGAATTGCGATTCAATCATGCGGGGTCACCCGCACGACTCGACAAACCGGGTCACATCAAAACTCGGCGGTGCATGCATATAGCTTCCGAGCGTGGCATACTCAACCATCCCGTCCCACCCGTCCCTGATGCCCTTGCCCCTGTTCATCCGGTACGCGAATCTGGCATCCGGGGCGCACTCGGTCACCGAATAATGAAACTCGTGTCCACGAATCCCACCTGCATGCACGACCGGGTTTTCAGATACGCTTGCATCGGTGTATCCGAGCGCCTGAAGCCGGCGGGTCATCTCGGTCTCTCCCGGAAGCACACCTGCCATCGGGTACGACGCCCCCTCCAGATCAACCAGCGACTCGCAGAGGTAGATCATGCCCCCGCACTCGCCATAGATCGGCATTCCACCTGCTGCTGCGTTTCTGATCTGCTTTCTGATCCTGCTCTGCGCCGAGAGTTCCTGCGCGTACAGCTCAGGATACCCGCCCCCGAAATAGAGCCCATCCACGTCGGGCAGGTCGTCTGCAAGCGGGCTAAAGAATACAAGGTCTGCGTGGCGATTCAATGAATCGATCATATCAGCGTAATAGAAGCAGAACGCGGGATCGCGGGCGATTCCGATCGTGACATCGTGCTTCGCATGATCCTCACCGATCTCTGTCTCTATCCCTCTTTCTCTGGTCTGCTCTGCGATATACCGGATCGCGGGGAGATCCATACAACTCTCTGCAAGTTCTTTTAGCGCGGGAACATAATCCATGCGATAACCCTCGTGAGCCATGTGCAGCCCAAGATGCCTCGACGGGAGTTTTATATGCGATGATTTCGGTATCTCCCCGAGCACAGGGACTGACAGTTCCTGCCGGATCGCTGCTCTGATCATTTCGCCGTGTTTCGGGCTCCCTACTCTGTTCAGAATCACGCCTGCGACGTTGATCCGCGGATCGAAATCGCAGTAGCCTTTTATGAGTGCGGCAGCACTTCTGGACATGCCTTTGACATCGACAACAAGGATCACAGGGACATCGAGCACCCGTGCGACATGCGCTGCGGATGCGATGTCGGTGTCGCCCATGCCATCATAGAGCCCCATCGCACCCTCGATCACGCAGATATCGGCGCCGGCGGACGCTGACGCAAACGTCTTTGAAACGCCGTCCTCACCCATCATGAACGTGTCCAGATTTCGGGACGGGCGTCCGCATATCGCGGTGTGGTGGCTCGGATCGATGTAATCGGGTCCGATCTTGAACGGCGCAACCGTGCATCTGCGTGTAAACGCAGCCAATAGCGCCATTGTAACGGTCGTTTTGCCAACGCCGCTGTGCGTTCCTGCGATCAGTATGGCTGACATGGTTTTAAACGATTATCAATGATTATCCGGCTGGAAAACCGGCGTGAGCGGGGGGGACTTGCGTTTTTGATGTCATGGTTGTATGGAGGGGTGGTGGTTGTTGATTTTGATTGTTTTTCGTATCAACGTCACGGACCGCCGGACTTCGCTTCGCTCAAGCCCAGGGCATCAGGAAGATGCTCGGAAATCAATCCTCCTCAAAATTAAAAAATTCACTTATAGATTGTTGACGTCTCAATGATCTCAACTTTTCAAATCTTGTTCTGAACTGATGAACAAGTTCAAATGGAATATCAGTTCCTCTTGCAAATATTTTTATACCTATAAATAAATGTTCAATTAAATCCCAAATTTCATCGAAATCTTCGTATGATTTTTCTTTTTCAATTTCTAATAACTTGCGAGATAATAGAGTCACAATTCTTAAAATATTCTCAAAATGCTTTATTTCAATAGACATTGGCGCTACAGTTGTTTTTCCCATCATTCCAACAACTAAAGACCTAAGATCTGAAATGTTTGAGAGAATTTCTGCATTAATTTTTTCAAGAGGATTTCCACTCTCTTCCAGAAGTTTTAAATCTGTTGAAATTGAAATCGGTGTTGTAATTTTTTTAGGATCGGCCAGTGCATTTCTAATTTGCTCAAACATATTTCGTTTTGTTTCGTCAACAGTCTCAATGTCAAAGCCATAAGATATTGTTCTCATATTAAAATTGTCAAATGGTATTTTTTCGCCTTCTTGAATTATTTGTATGAAAGGGAGCTTAATGGCATGACGAATAGCAAGTTCATAATAAACATTAGGGTTGGAATCACTCAAGTCTGCTATTACTAAAATGTCTTCAAGAAGATGTTGGATAATTTGATCGGTAATGATTCCTGGGCTTGATATCCTATCAGCACGTATAACTTCTAAATCATAACCCTCTAATTCTTTAATGACAGGGTTAATAATAAACTTATAAACTTTATCAGATCTTTTCCGAATTTCAGTTTTAGGCTCACCAATGGGGCAAATAACAAAACAATTATTTTGTAATTTCTCAGTTGTCATCTCATCATCTCCATTTCATTATAAAATAACTTTTTTCATTAATAGTTTGTCTTTTTTTGAAATTTAAGTCACCAAACCCCGGACTTAAGTACGGAGCCTGAACATACTGATTTCATGCCGTCCATCTTACCGTATGCTCCGGCAAGTTCACTATGGTGAGTTAACAATGATACCATATACATGTCGCGTGAATCGTGTCGCCTCATGCAGTTATGCTCAGTAACTGCCATGATACTTAAACCTAACCAATCTCCATGCACGCCCAAGCCGCCGCCTGCAGGGTTATGAGCGCATCGAAGTGTATTCACGCAGCCGTTCTCATCCACGTCCGCTTCCGGTGCGTATTCACCACGCAACCACGATCCCGTAAGTTCGATGACCGCCGTCTGCTCCCGTGAAATATGTCACCGCGCCGCTCTTTCGTGTGCCCCACCATAGAAGTGTGTGCCACACATCCGCAACCACGTTACTCACAAGCTTAAGCGATTCGCCGCACATCCACCCCTGCCCCGCGTTCGAACGCGAGCAGTTCGGATGCGCACAGCTTTGCCTGCCCTGTCGCAAGGAGCGTGTCGTCTTTATCCACCACGAGCACCTCGTCGCCGCTCCTTATCGCAGGGTCGGCGTCGGTGATGTGCCGTGCAAACGCGGTCTTTCCCTCGCTGACGAAGGGTACGGCATCCTCGCTGACAACAACCCGCATGGCAGGACTGGGGAGCGAGGCATGTAGCCGGGACGCTCCGAGTCTTCCGAGCGTGAACTGGTTGTCGCTTGCCCGAAGTGTTGCAACGTGCTCTGTACCCTGCATGACCTGGCGGATCCTGTCGGTTGCCGATAGCCTGAATGTCACATCGTCAGGAAAGAGCGCCCTACCTGCCCCGCTGCCAAACTGGTAGTCAGCGATTATTCGTACCTTCTTAAGTTGCGGATCCATGATCGAATCTGGGGCATAAGGGATCATAATGGTTGGGCAGTTGGCGCCCCGGTTTTGTATAATCGTGAAAGAGCCCCCTTCATAAGAATCATGCGCTCCACCTCTCCGTACAGCACCCTCAATTCGGCAGGACTTTAGATGACGGGATCTGTGTCCCAAAGATTGGTCGGCATTGTATCAAGCGTTGCAGGAACAATCGTGGCGGCGACTCATGTATGTGGTTTTTCATCAACAGTATAAGCACTGCGATAGTCAGGTCATGCACGTTTAGAATTTGTAATGGTCAGTCGGATGTACAACAGCACGAAAGACGTGGGAGTGCCGAGATTGACAACACTCTTTGTGCCTTCGCGTTAAATCGAGAACGCAAATGGCGCAAAGAACAAAAATCCTCCTGTTGGTGATCATGTTGTATGAGCATCGGTCGCTCTCGTGTTCATGGTCAGATTGACCATTACATTTTTCTGATAAGTTTCTTTTCCTGCAGCAAATCCAGATATTTTGTTGCGATATTGAAGTTCGGGTTTGTTTCATACACGATCTTGGTTTTGGTTGTACCACTCGAGATCATACCAAGAATTTCAATGACGATATTGAGTCTGCATCTTCGTGTCATGGCAAATTTCCCCCCTTCTTCTGCCATCCATTCTCCCATCCGCGGGCAGGTGTTGTTGGTAGCAATGATCCGCTGCAATTCCCGTTTCTGTTCATCATCGGCTGATATCAGGAATCTCGCGCCATACATCAACCAATAGCACTTCGTTATTGGGAGGCTGTCACGTCATCGGGTGTTACAGAAGATCCTGTGCTGCAGAAGATACGTCCCCCTAAAGCCAGTGTTGTATATCCAAATCAAAAACAAACCTACATTTCAACTCCATATTCAAAAATAAACCGAAAAATATAAGTATAATGAGGACAGATACTTTATAATGACAAATAAAGTCTTATCTGTCCTCAAAGGATGTATCAGTCACATATAATTTAAACTTTCTGATTTTTCAAAAGGTGATCCGGAACCCGGTAAAATCATAACAGAGATGTTTACTGAGAGGACACAACCACACAACATAAATGAGAGGCTGGTTCTCCTTCCAGGAAACCATTTCGATCTCGTAAGACCGGTTTGCCCGTTCTGTGGATCGGATCATGTAATAAAACAAGAGTATTATGAGCGGAATCCAATACTGGGTGAGTTCGGACTATACAACAACAGCCTCCAGCTACCAAAAAGCTTATATACTTTCACATTGTATTACCACAAGTGCGAGCGGGTTACAAACTCTTTTTACCACACTAACCCCCACTCCCCACTCCCCACACCCCGCTCGCATAAACCCCCTTACAATTCATTTTTGCTCAACTCTTGTTGACAATTCTTGTCAGTATAACGTCGCCGCCGAGCGCATGCCACGCTTCGCGCAGTTCTTTTATCTGATCCTGCCTGACCAGCGCTGTATAAGCTGATCCGGTCCCCGAGAGACTCACTCCGGTGACCCCGAGTTCAAGCGCACGCATCGCAACCCCTGTGTCAAATCCCAGTGCGGCACAGTACAGCAGTCCGTTCAAAGTCATCGCATTCTCAAAGTCGCAAGCGAGCGCAAGCTGATATGCCACCTCCACGAGCGGCGCAACCGCCTTTGATCGGGCGATGTTTGTATCAGCGGTGAATGCCACCTCTTCTGGCAGGTAAATCAACACATCAGAATCGTACTTGATGTGCGACACCAGTTCCTGCTTGCGATTGTCGGTGATTACGATCCCGCCGAGCATCGAAGCACACGCATCATCGAACGCGCCGGTGATGCTGACCCCGACATCGAGCGCGGCACGGACACCCATGCGGACGGCTTCCATCTGCGGCAGCGTTTTCCCGATTGCATCCAGTGTTGCGAGTACCACTGCGTTGGCAGCCGCAGAACTGCTCTTCAGCCCGCGCGCGATCGGGATCTCGCTTCGGGTTGTGACCGCGCCATCGCAGGAGTATCCGAATCGGTCCAGCACCAGAGATACACATCGTTCGATCAGAGCGGTGTCATAAGTAGCGCCATGGCAAGCGTCGCCGATAGTGGCGTTCTCGATTCTGCCAGTGATCCTGCCCCCGTCTCCGGCGCATTCATACAATTCGACATCGGCGGTTGTCTTCAGATCGATGCAGAATGCAGCACCCTTCCATATCGCAATCGCATTCACGATCGTGCCTGCACCATTTGCGTACGCATGTCCGTGCATAATCGGTAGTACTCTCGATCAACCTTTATACGGATTTCTAACGCGGCGGGACTGTCACTGCCAGATGAACGAGATATTAATAGTCAGACGAAATGAATCGCATGGACGTCTCAATCATCGGGACCGGGTATGGTGGAACGGTAACCGGCGCATGTTTTGCAGAACTTGGTCACAACGTTGTCTGTGTCGATATCGATAGCCGGAAGGTCGAGCAGATCAACGCAGGGATTCCGCCGATCCATGAGCCGGGACTTCCCGAACTTCTGGAGGAGCATGCAGGGAAAACTTCACGTCCGGTTCTGTGAGGGGGCTCATAGTAACCTCGGGGCTTAATTGTCCGTGAGAGGTGCGCTATGAGCTCTACTCGACAGAACAAAAATCCTCCTGTTGGTGATCGTGTTGTATGAGCATCGGTCGCTCTCGTGTTCATGGTCAGATTGACCATTACAGTTTTCCAAGTGTTGCTCGATAACTTTACAGTCCCCGCGCCAGAATACCGATGCATGAAACTTGTGGTTGGAATCACGGGCGCATCAGGTGTATCGTACGGAATACGCCTCCTGGAGGTCTTGCAGGGCAGAGCGGATACGTATCTGATCCTCACAAGCGCAGCACGCCAGATCATCGAGATCGAATCAGGGATCGATGTTCGGACGGTTGAAGCGCTCGCAACCAGCGTTCTTTCCGAATACGATTTCACAGCCCCTGTTGCGAGCGGATCACATCTCTTCGGTGGCATGGTGATCGTGCCGTGCAGCATGAAAACACTTGGGAGCGTGGCAAACGGCATATCCGATACTCTGGTCACAAGGACCGCTGATGTCTGCCTAAAAGAGGGTAGAAAGCTGATTTTAGTCCCGAGGGAGACTCCTCTCAGCCTGATCCATATCGAGAATATGCTGCGTGCAAAACGCGCCGGTGCGGTGATCCTTCCGGCGTGCCCCGGATTCTACCAGAAGCCAGAGACCATCGATGATGTGATCGATATCATCGTCGGGAGGATACTGGATCTGATCGGCATCGAGCATGAACTGTATGAACGGTGGGATTGATTAATACCCGATCAAAACCATATTTATATCATGTCCAGCAATTTCGAGCAAATATACGCAGAGCATCCGGAATGGTTTGGCGAATGGTATGAGCCAGTAACGCTCCTGATTCTTCTGATTGCGCTGGTGCTTATACTTCCTTACATATACATCGAACTGTTTGAAGATTACGTGAAGCATCTTTTGGGCAAAAAAAGATAGGTGGTGCGAATCATCAGGATTACACGCCTTACATCAGGATGCGAAGTTATTGATGATCTGCTCGGCGGTGGATTTGAGAATGGCGTGGTAACACAACTGTTCGGTGCTCCCGGGACTGGTAAGACGAATATATGCCTTCAACTGATCATAGAATGCGTGAAAAGTGGAAAGAAGGTTGTGTTCATCGATTCGGAGGGATTTTCCCCGGAGCGGTTCGAACAGATCGCGGGCAGCGACGCGTCGGTTATTGCAAAGGACGTGATCGTATATGAGCCGATAAGCCTTGATCAGCAGTACTCTTCCATAAAAGAACTCGATAAGATCGTCAAAGAGAATGTGGGGCTCATCGTGCTGGACTCTGCCACCACGTTCTACCGGCTTGCGCTCGATAATGGGGATAATGTGTCGCTGCGCCGGGTGCTCGCAAATCAGGTTGCGCATCTGCACAGGATCGCACGAAAGTATGATATTGCGGTCGTGATCACCAATCAGGTCTACACAGACATCGATTCGAACGAATTGTGCGCGGTTGGCGGAACCATGGTCGAACACCTCTCAAAGGCGATCATCAGGCTCGAGCATCTCGGCACAGGCAGGCGCCGGGCAACCATCCGGAAGCACCGGTCACGACCAGAGGGCGTCTCCTGCGAGTTCCTGATCACCCAGCAGGGGGTACGATGATCGCCGCTGTAAGCCTGATACAGACGATCGGACTGATCGTGGCAGGTGTGGTGCTTGCAAGCATCATCGTCGAGACCAATATCCTTGCTAGATTCAGGGTGTTCACAGCAGGGTTCTGCAGGATATCGAACCTGTCGCACGGGTCGGTGACATCGCTCCTCACATGCGTCATGAGTTCGACCGGTGGGAAGTCGATGCTTGCCGAATTCTACAACAGGGGCGAGGTTGGCAGGGCAGAGACTGTGCTGACCATCGTGATGAGCACGTTCCCGGTCGTGGTCGGCGAATCGCTCTTCAGGATACACGCCCCGATCGCGATCGTGCTGCTCGGACATGTGGTCGGCGGAATCTATGTCGGGCTCACGCTCTTCTCTGCCTTCATACAGACCGCTGGCGCGCTGATCGTCTCAAGGATCATGCTTCCGAAGCGAGAGTGCGCGTTTGAAGAGGGAAATCCGTTGAAACAGGAACTGATCGAATTTAACCGGCGAACCATCATGATCGGGCTAAAACAGGCGTATCCGACGCTCAGGAAGATTGTTCCGATCCTGATCATCTCCATGCTTGCAATCGGGGTGTTGCTCGATCTTGGCGCAGGCGTTTACATCGCGGGAGCATTCGCACCGGTCCTGAACCTTCTGGGTTTGCCAGGTGAGGTTATCTACACGCTGGTCGCACAGTTCATGCACTTCACTGCCGGCTATGCAACGATGCATACGCTGCTGCTGGAGGGGGTCGTCACCGAAAAACAGGCGATTCTAACGCTTCTTGTTGGGAGCATGGTTGTCATAACGATGATCTATGTTAAATACAGTTTTTCAATGTATGTCTCGCTATTCGGCAAATTCGGAGTAACGATTACGGCGATCCATTACCTTTCCAGCATGATTGCGAAGATCATCACGATTCTGGCGGTGGTAGTCTGGTATTGAGGTGTTTTCTGGAGATAGGCGTTACTAATCAACTGTGCATAAATAATTTAGACAATTCAAGTGGCTTACGGTATGGTATTGTTATAATCAATAAAATCCAGATAGTTTCATTGAATATCTGCCGATAGAGTTTCCGTGGTAACCACATCTGCGTTTATCCGCGGTTAATTATCTAACATCGTGGTTCTGATAAATAGAGTTCTCCAATCAACCGCAGATGCACGCGGATGAACGCAGATGGGATTAATGTTGGTATCCCCTTAATATTCGTGATATAGAACTCATGATTGCACACACCTAAAGCGGCTCCGGCGATCAGGACACCATCAGAACACGCAGACCAGATACCGCATCAGACACGATGCCCGCAACATCGAGCAGTTTCTCACTCTCTGCCACCCTATAACGCGACACAGCAGTCCCGGGACGATCCGGAACAGCCGCGCACTCTACCCCCGGACTCTTTCGGGGGAATGTGCCGATCTTGATCGCGCGCTCTATAATTTCCCGTTTATCAAGCCCGATCAGCGGATGATATATCGGCATATCAAACCCGTGCATCTCTGCAAACATGTTCCTTGCGGTCTGGGATGCGACCTGCCCGAGTGACGATCCTGTGATGATGCCGCATGCGTTTTCCCGCTCTGCAACCACCATCCCAATCCGGTACATCATCCGCCTGCAGACCACGCAGATCGCGCGCAGATCGCAGTATTCCCGAATCGCGCGCAGGCACGAGCCGTAAGGAACCGTGTACGCTTTCATACCGGCATAAGACCAGCTCTTCAGTCGGTTTATGTTCTCTATGGCAAGTTCTGCCGATACCGGGTCTCCGAACTCCTCAAGATCGCAGTACAATGGCACGACCTCGACCCCGCGTTTCATCATCAGCCACGCGGCGACCGGCGAATCGATCCCGCCTGACATAAGCGCGATCATCTTCCCCTGACTGCCATAAGGAAGCCCGCCGACGCCGGCAACACGCTTCGTATAGACGTAAGCATAGTTCTGCCGCATATCAATGAATATCTCCCGGTCAGGATGCGTGAGATCGACTCTTGGATGCGGGACGCATCTTGAGACCGCATCTCCGCAGACCCTTCCAAGATCGATCGATGTGAAATCATGGATGCCTGACCGCGATGCGCGGATCGCGAATGATTCGCCGCGTCTGACCAGATCTCTGCCGATCTGCGCGGCGGTCTCTGCCGCATCATCGATCGTTGCGCCGGTCGTGACCGCAGGACTCGTCGATGCCGTGCCAAAGACACGCGCAACCACATCTGCGCCGCGCAGATCGTCTGTATGCACAAAGATCCTGCCCCATTCCCTCGTAATCCCAGAATACGCAACACCGTGCCACGAGAGTGCTGTTTTGATGCGGTTGATAAGCATCTTCTCAAACCGCCCCCGCACAGGCGGGCTTTTCAAGGCAATCTCATCATAACGGACGATGACCACATCGCAGGGCATTTCATCGTTCACCGTAACCAAGCACCTCGATAGATCGTGTCAGGTCGGTTCTGGACAGAATACCGATGACCTTGCCCCCATTCTTCACCAGTAGATGCCCGACTTTGTGTATGGACATCATCTTGAGCGCATCTATGGCATCGGCGCCCCATGAGATCGAGATGATATCCGTCGCCATCACATCGCGCACCAGCATCGCGTTGTGCTTGTCCATCGGAACCGACTGGATATCGGTAAACGCCACCATTCCAACGACCTCCCTGCTGAACCGGTCGGTCACCGGGTAAGCAGGATGTTTCTTTCCAAACATCACCTGGAGGAGTTCCCGAACGGTCATATCGTCAGTCACATAAGCGACATCGCGGGTCATGAGATCGCTGACCTTGACGCCTTCGAGGGTCACCGACGCCTCTGTGAACTTCTCTTCCTCTGACGCACCGATATAGATGAAGAAAGCGATGAATAGCAGCCAGATGGATTCAACGAACCCGAATACGACCATTGCGAATACACCCATCCCCATCACGATGGCGATCATCTTTCCGAGGTGCGCTGCCTTTCTGGTCGCACGAAGATATGGCATGCGCTGGGCATACCACGCGCGAACCACGCGCCCACCGTCCATCGGGAAGGCAGGAATCAGATTGAAAGCAAATAACATGATATTGATGACTGCAAGCGACCATAAAAGATGGGAAACATCCGAAATCACGGATGTCTGCGATGCCTGTACTATGTTATGAAGTAGGAGATGCACGATGGCGCAGAACACTCCGATCATAAGCGATACGCCGGGTCCGGCTAACGATATGCGCAGTTCCGCATCAGGGTCGCGTGGAATATCATCCATTGCGGCGATACCGCCGAAAATAATCAATGTGATGCTTCTTATGGTGGTTCCGTATCTTCTTGCGACCCATGAGTGCCCGAGCTCGTGCAGCGCCACGCACAGGAACAGAAGAAGGGTTAAGCTCATTGATAGTGCGTATTTGAGTGGAACCGATTCCACGTTGGCAAATCCGGTGGTGGGTTCCCTCGAAAAAATGATTGGAAACAATACGAGGACGAGTAAAAAGGAAATATGGAGTTTAATTGGTATCCCCATAACCTTTCCGATCCGGACAGAGGTTTTCATGGTTGTGTCACTTTCTTATTGGCAGCCACCATACAATAAAGTATATATCCTTTTTAGTCCAACCTGTATCATACATACCAATACGTATGAGGGATTTGAATGTACGCAGAACTAACATCGCTGTTTGGACTCAACGTCTATACTGATAAGGGGCGGTACGTGGGGAATGTGAATGACATCGTGATCGAGGCGGCTGATAGGAAGGTAACAGGTCTTGCGCTCACCAAAATCAACCGCGAAATGTTCGATGTGAATCGTGAAGGGGTTATTCTGCCGTATCGATGGGTGCTTGCGATTGGCGATGTCGTCATCGTGAAGCAAGTCAACAAATTGACAAAGAAGGATGCAGAGGAGTGATTTTGAGAATTGTGAGATATATGCCGATCTGAGGGCAATACCGCCAGTTATAATCCGTGTTGATGGCAGGGGATTTAAGAATTTGCTGCAAAGGCACGGATTTGAAAAGCCATTCGACCATCGATTTGCATCTGCTATGGCAGGTGCTGCAGAGTCGCTTGCGCATCAAAGCGGGTTGCATCCGGTGATCGCATATACATTCTCAGACGAAATCAACATCCTTCTCACGGATCCGGTACTTCCCTTCAATGGCAGAATCGAGAAGCTCGTTTCAGTCATAGCAAGCCACATAACCAGCGTGATCACCGTGTCATTGGATATATCCCCGATCGCATTCGACGGGCGGGCAATACCGCTGCATCCGCACCAGATCACCGGGTATCTGATCTGGCGGCAGTCAGAGGCATGGCGGAACTGCATCAACAGCTACGGGTATTATACACTGCGCTCGACCGGATTACCAGGCAGAGATGCGGCATCAAGGATGCTGGGCATGCGCTCGTGCGACGTCCATGAAATGCTGTTCCGGCATGGCATCAACCTTGACAAGGTGCCTGCGTGGCACAGGAGAGGCGTCATGGTGCACAGGGACGAGTATGCGAAGTGCGGATACGATCCGGTGCGGGGAGTCGAGGTGACCGCGAACCGGAGAAAGATTGTGCAGAACTGGGATCTACCGATCTTCGCATCGGAGGAGGGTGCGGAACTGATACAACGGCTGGTAGATGTATAGGCTAAGAATAAGCTAAATATCAGGTAACATCCGGTAAATGTCAGGGGAATTTAAGGGGGTTTTGAATAGAATGGAAGCAAAGACCACATATATCGACTTCAAAGATAAATTTGACATCGATTCTCAGAAAGATTGGTGTGAGATCGTAAAAAACATTGTGGCAATGGCTAATTCCGGAGGAGGAATCATGTTGATCGGTATTGGAGACGATGGCATGCCATCAGGATCTGATGTCACGCCTGTGCTCGAGATCGACCCGGCTCTGTTGACAGACCGGATCGCAGCATACACAGGAGAGCGGTTCTCCGGTTTTAAGATCACAGAGCTAAATAAAGGGGGACACAGGATAGCAGCGCTGCTGATTCAGAACGTTTCGGTTCCAATGGTCTTTATCAAACCCGGCACGTATGATATCGATGATGTGGATGGCGGGGGGCAGCAGACAGCGTTTAAAAGCGGTGCCATGTATTTCAGGCACGGTGCAAGGAGCGAGCCCGGAAATTCCAGCGATATGACGAATGTCGTCGGAAGAGAACTGGAAAGGCTCCACCGATCGTGGTTTAGCGGTATCGAGAGGGCGGTCAAAACACCTGCCGGGTATGTTACTCAGCCGACAGCAACCATGAACGGTATGGCGCGTATGCCAAGCCAAGCCAATTATGGGGCGGCAATACCTGATCAGGCATATCCGTACATACAGAAGGAGGTCGTACACCACGTCAACGAACGGTTAAGCGGCAAAAAGCACATAACTGCACACGACACGCTGTGTGTTCGCAGAATTTACCGGATAGACGAATCAAAGCCCCAATTCTACTATAAATCAAAATTTGCGTCGGTTCAGTACAGCGAAGAATTTGTTGACTGGCTGGTCGAGAGATACGAAGATGATCATCTATTCTTCGAAAAGACAAGAGAGCAGTACAGGGCGCGATGAG
>JAUWHQ010000237.1 GCA_030605805.1 Methanosarcinales archaeon
TGGGTTTCTCTTTGGTTTGAGTGTTACTGTCTGCATCTATGCCACCTCCGGTCTGATCTCAACTGGACGCGACACGTACGCATCCTCGACCATGTAGTTTGAGAGCTGGATGCTGTAGTACTTCGCAAACCGCTCTTCGAGGTCTGTCATCAGCCTGTCCTTCTCTGCCTGTGTCACGCCGTTTTCGTAGGCGTTGACCCAGTAGACCTTGCCTTTCGGTAATGCCGTGACCTCGCCGTCTCGGACAACGATCTCGCCGCCCTTGATCGTGTACTTTGCAAAGCTCAAGGCTTTCTTGACCGCCTCGTGCTCAACCGACACATCGACCTTGTCAGGCTTGGTATCGTAGATTGAGACATCAGCGTCAGCTCCTGCGCCGAGATGCCCTTTGTCGTCAAGTCCAAGCATCTTTGCTGGCATCGAACGAGTCATCACCGTCATCTCGCCCCAGTCAAGTTCCCGATCAATGTTCTGAAGCGTCATTCTGTCCATCGCCATGTCAGGGAATCCCTTGATCACTTCCTGCCGCTTCTTATCACTCATCAGGAGCATCTGCGCCTCAGGATAGTTCACGAATGCGCCGCCGTTCGGGTTGTCTGTTGTGAACATCACCTTATTCGGGTCTTTCACGAGCAGTGCGAGTTCAAGCCCGATCGCCCACATCACAGCGTGAGCAAAGCTGTACGGCGTGTACGAGAGCGGCACAATACCGCCTGCGTCCTCGAGTTCCTGATCATAGTTGCTCCACTTCGCATCAAACATCCGTGCGTTCCGGTACTCGGTCGGACCGTCCGCAGTCATCGTCATTGCAGGACCAAAGATCATCTGCCCCATGTCAAATGTGAGGTGGTCGTGCGAGTTTATGTAGTCTGCAATCTGGTCCGATCCCGATGCAAAGTCCATCCATGATGTGCCTGTGTAGGAATGGAACTGCATGTGCGTGAGATGCATGACCTGCCTGTCCTGCGATGCCTTCACCTTCTCAAGAAGCTTCATCGTGGCAAGCGTTGTCGTGATGTTTCCGGGAATGCCAAGGTTGTTGCAGTGGACGTGAATCGAATGCGGAAGATTGAGGGCTTCGTTTGCCTCTGCAAGCCCCACCAGTATATCCGCAGGCGTCACGTCAAAGTCGATCACCTTGTCGTCAAGCCCAGACACATTCTTGCCCCATGTCCAGTTCGAGCCTCCGCCCGGGTTCACGACCTTGACGCCGTATCCGCGGGATGCAAGAAGCGCCCATGCCATGTACGACTTCAGCTTCTCGCTATCGCCGTCCTGGATGTACTGCATCACCTGCCAGTTGCTGCCCATCAGAACCAGAGCGAGCTTGTCCAGGATCGGAATCGACTCAAACTCCTCGTGCATGTGCCGCGCCATCATCGGTGTGATCGCTGCCTCTGCAATCGTCGTGTAGCCGAGTTTTGAGTACCGATAACCGATCGCGTGTGTGTTCGGGGTGTTGTACCCGACCTGCGGGCGCAGGAGTTTCGTTCTTGGCTCAGGTCCTGAGAGCCCTGGTATCGGCGTATATCGCATATCGTGCGGGCTCATGATCCGTGCAGTGTTGATCTTTCCTGCGCAGTGTGTGTGCCCGTCAACGCCGCCCGGCAGAACGAGGCATCCTTCTGCATCGACGACCTTTGCGCCTGCACCAACATTATCAACGATCTTGCCGTCTTTTATGCAGATCTCGTTCTTCTCACCATCAATGCCGTTCTTCGGGTCGTATACGACACCGTTTTTGATAACCATTTCAGCCATTTCAGGCACCTCCTTTCCCTTTCAGTTCACGAACCTTCGCTATAATCTCTGTCAGAATCTCCTCGTCCGTCTTGAACGTGGTCTCGATCAGTTTCTTCATCCTGATCGGCTGACCGTCCATCCGGTACGCAGTTCCATCGCACTCGACACCTGCAATTGCAGCAGGAATCACGACGTCAGAGAACTCTGTTGTCGGGTTTGCGTACCCATCGACCTGTATCGCAGGGATCTTGTAGAGATGTTTTATCGATTCCTGTGGGAAGTGCGCTCCTGGGTCTGCTGCTCCCGTGATGAACGCATCTACCTCCCTTCGCATGAGGACATCGTTTGTTCCGGTCTCGCCCGGGTTGTAGTACGCAGATCCTCGTGAGAAGTCGATTGCCATCGGGAATCCTGCCTCCCATGCCGCAACTTGCCCGAATCCGGTCACGTTGTAGTGCCCGCGCATCCCGATCATCACGAACTTGTTCGTCTGGTTCAGATCGGATAGGAGTGAGGACACATTGTCGCCGCTCTTGTATCTGCCTCTGGTCTGTGTGATACCCATTCCGAAGTATATGATCCCGAACTTTGAAGCTTTACACATCTCAGCCAGTTCCAGCACTTTCGCCTTCGGAAGTCCTGCAATCTCATCAGGCAACACATCCTCATGTCCGTTAACAATCGCCCGCAGAGCCTCGATCAGGACATAATCGGTCCCAGGCTTTAACTGGAGCAGGAGATCCGCCTTCTTTGCGGTATCTGTGTTGCGTGGATCAACAACAACCATCTTCTTGTCCTTCTTCCCGTTTGGTGTGAACGCTCCCTTCGCCATTGTGGAGTACCGGGTCTGGTGTCTCGGGTGGGCGTGCACAGGGTTGCATCCCCAGAAGATGATTAGGTCTGCGTAGTTCTTTGCAGTCCCGAGCGAGCAGGACGGTGCACCCTTCTCCTGAGTGGCGAGCGCACTTGGTCCGTGACAGACGTTTGCTGTGCTGTCGAAGAGCGATCCGGTCTCCTCTGCAAGTACAACTGCTTTCTCGATCGCCTCGCATGACGTTGAGCACCATCCATACGATATCGGTCGCTTTGCAGCAACAAGAATCTCAGCCGCTTTCGTTATCGCTTCGTCGTACGAGCATTCCTCAAGTTCACTGTCCTTGCCGTTCTTGCGGATCATCGGTTTCTCGATTCGTTCGTGCAGGAACATGCCCATCGTCTTTGCCCGTCCGAGTTTACACGCCTTACCTACCTTTGTGATCTTGTTATCCTCGACTGTGACTTCGAGATCGTCACAGAGGCAGCCGCAGAACGTGCATACTACGTCTTTTATTACTGGCATATCGTTTTCCTCCGTCCTTACTCCTTGTACGTTGCCATCAGTTCCTTCATGTTCAGCACCGGATCTGTGGTCGGCTCGACCGTCGCGGGAACGCCCTTGAATCCGGGCATGCCGCAGCCACAGGTGTCCGGATCGACGATAGCGTTCGCCCACGGTCCCATCGGGATGAATACTATGTCATCCGGCAGCCGCGCATCAATCTTTGCAGGTACCACAACCGTTCCGTGGGCGGTTGCCACCTTCACATTTTGGTCGATAGATACTCCGAGCGCTTTGAGGTTGCTCTCGCTTAACTCACAGTATGCAGCCGCATCAAAATAAGCCTGTGAAGTCTTCTCCTCGAGAGTAGCGCCCTGATCAATCGTCCTTGCCGATATTAGTATTGTTCCTATCATGCGTAACGACCTCTCGTGTACTCTGATATTTCTAAGGTTGTACGCAACTATGCGTTTACCAATAAAAGGGTTTGTATGCGCGAGTGGGCTATGCCGTCCACTGATATTAATTTTATTTGACTTTTGTGTCAGGTAAACGAGAATTATTGATTGATGGGGGCGGGTGATATGGGGTACATGAGTACATGATATGGTGTGTAGGTTTAGCCGCTCAGCATCGCCCTCATCATCTGGAGACTGCCCGAGTCCCCGGCTCGCGCCCATGTCGCCAGCACCGTCATGATCCGCTCATGAATTGACGTCCCTTTTCCATTACGCAGCGTCCCTACAATCTTCCGCTGAACGACATGCCCAGCGATTTGTGCCCTTTCTGCTCTGTTATTGGTCGGCTCAACTCCCGGATGAATGACAAACGTGAATTAGTACCAGAAATCCATTCTCTATCTTGCCGATGAGCTTTTCCACCTTCTCACTTCCGTATCCTATGTTGAACCATCGTTTGAGCGTTGCTTCTCGCATTATGTAACAGCTTATCCCGAGTTTCGGGCGGAGGATCACAATCAAATCGCGTCATTCAGTTTTTCATAGAGTCTCCCCGAGTGCTCTGTGCAGAGGAACCGCCTCCGCAATCTTCTCGGCGAGATCCTTTGATTCTCGTAGTAGATGCGCCCGAGCATACGCTCGGATCCGGTTTGTGAATTTGGCATACGGTTTCCAGCCGTCGCACACGATCATTCCCTTGAATCTCCTCGTCAGAACCTCTATCAGGACTTTCGTTCCCCGGCTCTTCCGAATCACGACAAAAGTCTCTGCCGGTGTGGTGAATGCCCATATCCAGTGCTTCTTTCCCTGAACCACGACCTCCGTTTCGTCCACATATAGAATAGGGGCGTTCTCGAACTCGATTTAGAATTGTGTCATATTCCGATTGAACCGCATCGGCAGCACGACGAGTGCGACCTCGGTATCGTAGCGGGACTGATCTCAGAGTCCATACTGTCGCATCAGCGCGTTTTGGATCTTCCTGTGGGGCAGCCTGTCCTCATATTTCAGCAGTGCCGCCTGAGCAATCGTGTTGTTACCGAATATGCCTTCTTTTGGACAACTTGCATCGGTTGCAACGACTTCTTTCTGGCAGTGTGGGCATGCATAATGTGCAATTGTGTATTCGGTGACTATAACAGGTTGTGGTTCCGGAATCTCCTCGATAACCTTCGTTTCCACGCTGAACGGGTCACCAAGCTTGGGTTCCACAGTCGGGACACCTATCTTTCGTGACATCCACGTGTCTATCTGGCTTTGCAGGAGGTCTCGTCACCCCTTTGTGTCCCTTCTTCTGACCCGGCTTCTTCCTGCCACCTTCATTCTGATCCTTTTTGCGGTTGCCGTTACGCTTCAGGCTTGGTGGGATATGTGCGTTCTCACACATAGCCAGTTTGGCTTCGAGTTCATTTATGCATGCCTTAAGCGACTCGTTCTCACGCTTAAGTTGGTCAATCGCGTCTTGAAGTTGCTTGATGATTGCGTCCTTGTCCATAGTCCTCTTGGAAGACTATTACAGTAATAATATAGAAGTTTTGTGGTCGAGAATGGGTTTTAGATCGATCTGGAAGAACAGTAGAATGGGTGGTTATGTGGGGGAGCTAAACACATACGCTTCTTCAAGTGTTATCGTTGTGGTTTTTCTTAACAGGGCGTCAATTCCTAATTTCCCAACATTTTCAAGCAGTTTTATACCTTTATCTCCTAACTCATCTTCTTTTTGAAACTCAATCAATATCTGTTGCAACAACGCAAGTCCGATCGGCTCGTCTCCATAAGCCCATGCGTTGAACCAGATCGTCTTAACGCCATCAATGTTACCAAACCTCTTCTCAAGCATCTTCATCAAGCTTGTTTTCCCACTCCCCCATCTTCCATGAATGCCAATGGTTAAGGGGCTCTCGACATCAAAATTCCCTATCAGCTCCAGAAGGATGTCTGCATAATCCTCAAAGCCCAACCCATCTTCTATTGTCGGTGAATCCCCGAATATTTCTATTTTGGGCGCCTCCTCTGCCATACATAATGATACGTGCGTGTGACAATATAATTATTGTGGCATATCCCTCGCCGTTTTTGGATCGATGAGTCCCATAACACCACCGTCCGCACACAGCCCCCGCCGGCTCAACCGCCATCTATTTTACACCCCCTACCAATAACTCATGCACAATGAACCAATGCGTCACCTGCAAGGGAAAGGGACTGTGCGGACGCCCGAAATGCCCGGTTCTGGAGCGATTCAGGGAAATCGAGACCATCACAGATCCCGGAACAACGAACATGTCCGGAGCATCCCCGCCATCGGTTTTTGTCGGGCGCAGAGGCTATCCCGACATCGTTGCAGGTCCGCTGATACCTCCTAATATCGGCGGCGATGAGGCGCAGCAGTACGAGGACCCGCGGGTTCTCCTGAATAAGAATATCGATGAGATTATAGGGCTGCGGTCAAGATTGGTGCGATCGTACACCAGATTGAATGTGAGGACGCCGAGCGATCCGTTTTTACTGACATCGCAGGAACTGGCGATGGCTAATGCACCAGTGGAGACCGAGGCGTGGTTTGCCAGACCGCCTGCTGCACGGATGGCTTTTGATGGCATGTTGATGCCGATGGGTCCAGCCGGCGAACTTACGAAAATCACGCTTACAGAGAACCCGAAAGTCCCTACAAAGATCGATTATCTCGTATCAGATACCGATGTGCTTGCTGCGGATTCGATACGTGAATTGCACCGAAGCAGCATCCCGCAGCACCACATAACACGCATATTCTCGATCGGTTTGCTCGGGAAGGATCGGAAACTCGTTCCCACGCGGT
This sequence comes from Methanosarcinales archaeon, assembly GCA_030605805.1. Taxonomy (GTDB): domain Archaea; phylum Halobacteriota; class Methanosarcinia; order Methanosarcinales; family Methanogasteraceae; genus Methanogaster_D. The sequence continues at coordinate 6,341 of JAUWHQ010000237.1, forward strand.
GGTCGATCACAGCAATCGATGATATGGTCGGAAAGATGCTGCTTGACGATATAAGAAGTTATCCGGAAATAAAGGACATCGTTTTGTTCACCACTGAGAAATTCGGCAACCATTTTGAGATTCTGTTGATTCCCAGGTGCTTTTCGTTCGAGCTGATCGAGATATGGCTTCCGGATTCGGTCTGGTCTGAGAGATTGTGGATTGGAAGTGATAGGGAGGAGTATGGTGGAAAAAGGGGATATTCGTCGCTTGCTGGTGGATATTACGCAGCAAGAACCGCTGCTGTCGAGTATCTCCATGCGATCAGGCGGCAGGCATCGGTATTCATCGTGCGAGAGATTCTTCCTGATTACTGGGCTCCGCTCGGAGTCTGGGTGATCCGGGAGGCCGTCCGTGATGCGCTGACCGGAAGTGGTGGCGATTATGGCGCGAGGCGGTTTGATAGCATCGACGATGCGCTGCAGGACATGTGGGGGAGAATCCGCACGCCGCATATCAAATGGCAAAGTGAGATGCGATTGCTGGACGAATGCAGGTTTCAGAGGACGCTTGCTGATTTTCTGTGAAGGGCGGCAACCCGGGTGGTGGGTGGCATGGGTTTGTTTGAGTGGGTGGTTAAAGTCCGGTGTCGCAATTCCCCCGCAGCATCTCCACCGGAATCGCTCGATTATGCACACCAGTCGCAACCAGAGCACCAGCAACCCCGATATCACGCAGCAGGTCGAGATCGTCCATATCCCGCACGCCGCCTCCGAATATGACCGGATGATCCGATTTTGCGACCGTTTCCTCGATAAAACCGGTGTTGATGCCTGATTCTGTGCCAACCTTCGTCAGATCGATGATGATCAGGTGATTGATCGGGTACTCGTTCAGTTTCTCGACCGCCTCGATCGGAGTGAGCGATATTTCGGTGTTCGTGAGAATTTTGCCGTCCATCAGGTCGATATTGACGTGCAACCGGCTCGCATCAGCCGTCTCGCACGCCTGCCCGATCACATTGAAATCGGCATTCTCGGTTCCGATGGTGACCGTATCTGCGATTGCAAGCCCGAGCGCCACATCTTCAGCAGACCTGACACCGCAACTGAGGATCGTTCTGCAATATCCGGAAACGTCTCTTACGACTGCAAAATTGTCCCCGGCTCCGTGTCCGCGAATCCGGTTGAGATCAGCCGCATACACCTCCTCTGGGTCAAGCGCCCTTACGATCTCTATGGCATCTGATGTCTCGCAGACCAAACTTGCCCCTGCGATCGGGAGATAGCGCTCTCGCATCCCCCGGACCGCATGAACCACGATGCCGTCGAATATATCCAGCACGAGGATTGTTCTGAACATTTTTTGTAGGGCAGCACCGGAAATTCAGAGGCGATTCGTTGCGATGATCTTTGCCCCGGCGCGCAGTTCCGTAACATCTGACTTACCCGTGATCTCGATGTTGCCCCTGGCATCCACGATTCCGGCTTTGATATTCGGTCTGAGCATAATCTTCCCGCCAGCTATGATATCTCCACCGATCTTTGCGCCATCAAGCACCGTACAGTCCTGTTCGGTCTTCACATCGCCCGCAATCACGGAATGTGCGCCGATGATCGCACTTGCGGCACGCACCGACCCCTTCACCACAGCGCCCTTCCCGAGTTTGAGAGAGCCTGTGGCGGCAAGATCGCTCCAGAAATTACAACTGGTGCCAACGATTAGATTACCTTTCAGGTGCACCGGAGTATCGAAAAAAGAGGATCTTCTGATGATAAAAGTATCAGAATCCTTATGCCTGCTTATGAAATCAGTCTCCATGCAAGAGAGTTATTGAGTGGGGGGCGACATAAAAGTTTTGGGGGTTGGGGCTTTGGGACAATATTATTCGACCGACAGTCTCACCACTACGCGACCCGCCTCTGCAAGTTCATGCCACACAAGACTGAGCGCTTTGACATATATGCATAGTCCAGACTCATTTTTGCCTGTAGACACCGTTGAAGTGGTGAGCAAGCGATCCATTCGATAAGAGTATGTACCGCTATGTTTATATACTTGTCGGTTGATCTCACC
>JAUWHQ010000085.1 GCA_030605805.1 Methanosarcinales archaeon
GATTCGGTGCCGGACGTGACCAATCACACGACACCACGTGCGCTCGGCGAGATGATGGGGTCGATATCGGTAGGCAGGATCATTCTCACGCATCTCTACCCTCACACAAGAGGATTTGAGTCAGAGATGGTGGAAACGGTGCGCAAGTACTGCGGCGGCTGCGATGTTGCGATTGGCAGGGATATGGAGACGGTTACGCTTTAGAATGTCTCGGTTTTTAGTAAATCTTACGTAAATATAGATGGTGGATATGGGTTAAGAGATATGGGATCTGAGATATATGAAATGACGTCTAAAACTCGTGAGTTTGGGGTGGTGGTGTAGAGGGACTAAAACACAAGACCACTGAATGCTTCAGGTGATTGAAGGTTGCCGCACCTTGCAAAGCTCCGGAACTCTGAAATCCCGTGTACCTGTACTCGACCGCTCTTCACATCTTTTACGCGCCAGAAACCTCGATAAACTCCCCAAGCGCCTCCACCACCCGCTCATTCTGCTCTGGCATTCCGATGCTCACCCTGACAAGGAAGTCTCCCGCACCACGGAATGATGAGCAATCCCGCACAATGATCCCTTTTCGCGCAAGAAAATCACAGACCACGTCCGATCGATGCGGCGATACGTCCACAAGCACGAAGTTCGCCTCGGATGGATAGACCTTAAACGGGATCTCCATCAGTCTCTTGCGCCCACTCTGCACCAGATCGATGCTTCGTTTCAGGTGTTCTTGATCCTTAAGCGCCGCTACGCCTGCCGCAGTCGCGAGACTGCTCACCGAGAACGGGGTTGCATATACCATGTACTCATCCCGCATCTCCTCAGGCATCACCGCATAACCTACCCGCAATCCAGCGAGCCCGAATGCCTTTGAGAGCGTGCGCCCGACCACCAGATTGTCGTATTCCCCCGCGAGGTTTATCATGCTCACCTTCGAGAATTCGATGTATGCCTCGTCCAGAAACACGATGGCATCGCAGCCCTCAACGACCGTCCGTAGGTCGGATTCCAGTATCCGGTTCCCACTCGGGTTGTTCGGCGAGCAGAGAAAGACGACCCGTGTCTCAGCAGTCACCCGTGATAGGATGTCCTGCGGATCGATTACGAAGTTACGGTCCCTCGGCACATAGACCGGGGTTCCATGATGTGAGCGTGCAGAGATCGCGTAGTAACTGAAGGTCGGCGTCGGGATGATCGCCTCCCCGGGCATCAGCATCCGCATCAGTGTGTCAATGACTCCGTCCATGCCTGCGCCTGCCACGATGTTTTCAGCAGGATACCGGGTGTACTCTGATATCGCATCGCGCAGGTCTGATGCGTCGCTTGCAGGATATACGCTGATCCCGCGGGCATGCTCGGTCACAGCTCGCATGGCTGCCGGCGAGGGTCCGAGCGGGTTTTCGTTCGATCCGAGTTTGATGATCGAGTCCACCGGGATCTGGTACTCTTCGCTGATCTCTGCGATCGATCTGCCTGGTACGTATCTGGCGCTGGTGCCGGTGCCGGGCGTAGGGTTCATGGTTGGTGATTTGGGCGGGCGGTGTTATAATTTGTTTGCCTGCAATAGATGATTATGCTCGCTGCTTCGTTTGCGGCATACACCTGTTGACAAGAAAGCTACATCACAGATTGCCGCACCGGCTACCTCACACGTTCTGGGGTAATCCTACCGCGGAATGCGCGGGTGGCAACGCCCACGAAAGTCAAGCCCAGCAGGAACAACGTGGAAAGTCAGAAAGTCCGACTTGGATCAACTGCAAGGATAAAGGTAACTACTCACCTACACAGCCGGATGGAATAAACGGATCCCCTCTAAGCGCATCCGGCAGTCGCATCAAGTACGTGGCACCCGTTCTTCCGCGCTGTGGATATATACCCGCGAATGCAACAAAACACATCTGCCCCTCCAGCAGTCCGGATCGGTTCCTGATATCTTCGGTCTCAGTTTCATCATGCGTACGTCCCGCTCAGCCTGGTTATTGTCAAATGGCTTAATCATTGTCGTACATAAATGCCAGTACTTCCCGTTTGTGCCCATCTAACCGATCAAGCAGGTTCTTGGATGGAGATTGTTTGACCTTTGCCCACGTTTTCCCGGTTCTTTCGGAGGAGGCGGGTTCAGTTCAAGTCCTTCCGCAATAATCTTATCATACCGTACTTCGAATCCCACGAGCTTATCGGAATCGAGCTTATCCGTGTACGAGCAGGCTTGATCCACCTCTTCCTTGATATCAAGCAAGCATCGGCTCAGTTCTTCCGTCCAATCCTGCTCATACTGTTCGTGAACGAATGTGAGGTCTCTCAGGTGGTGGGCATTGCAAAGGGCATGTATTACGTCAGTGTAATTGAAATAGGGGCTCCAGTGATCGTGCACAGCAACTCCTCCGAATTCTGATAAAATCCCCACCCTCGTCCATCGCATCCTTGCCACGCTTTGGGTGCACACCATGAAACGAATCAATTCCTGGGTGAGACGACAAAGCGAAATATCGCCTTCTGATCTCATTTGAGACTGTTAGCGTTCCAGTCACTAATCGTGAGCGGACATGGCTTTTCATCCAGTTTGGGTGGGTCGGTGTCCAGGGGTTTGGTGGAAGTAAAAAAAGCGCGAGCCGGGCGGGCGCTTCCCGTGTCGTGTCTGCTCCGGCGGCGGCGTGCTCTCGCGATTGCGCTCGTCCGGCACAGGTGCCCGCCGATGCTCGCCACCAGTTGCCGCCCGCCGCACTCGATAACACTCTTGATTCGCTCTCCTGCATTCGAGAAATTCATGGTGAATGTCGTACGTTCGATTCTTGGAGGTTATGACTGGTGATTATGGCGTTTATCTACCGTTTCGAGTGATTCTCTGTTAAACAGAGCAGGTTCGATCATATTTCATTCCATTCCCATTTTTCACATTTAATATTTTTTATTCAATACGCCTCTTCAATTTAGAATACAAATTCTCCCTCTTTCCGATCAAAAGCACAATGACGATATTCTCGTCCTGATAAAACTCGTAAATAATTCTGTATTCGACAGTTCCCGACTTTAAATGGTACGACTTCAAGCCTTTGAACATATGCGAAAGATTTTCTGATATTGATGGGTTTTCCTTGATATTTCTAAAGTGTTTATCCCTGATCTCTCTCTCGCAACTGATTTCCCAATCTTGTTAAGATCTCTTTTCACAGCAGGGTGGAATCTCAGTTCAAACATGTCAGTCCTTGAAAACATCCTCTTCTGAAAGCAGCCCTCCCTCCATTAAAAAAATCTGTGACTCTTCTCGCCGAACCAATAGTTCTTCAGTCAATTCAGAATCTAATAACAAAAGAAGCGTCTCTAATTCACCCTCGGTCAGATTCCGTATCCCCCTGTAGATTTCTATTGGCATTAAACGATCTACTGACCTTATCCTTATGCCCATATTCATCTCTGCAACTTCCATGCCAAACACCTGATTCTATTTCAAACCTCCACATTTAAAAGTTTGCGTTCTCGTGGTACGTTTGTCCGGGCGCAGATGCCGCCCGCGTCTTCCGGTGCTCTTTTGTTCGTCCCGGCATGCCCGCGGCATTCGCGTTGCCGCGATCTCGATGCCGCCTGCTTCCTGAAATCATCATCGCAGACTCACAAATGGATGCGAATGCCACAAATCGCACGAATCGAAAAAAGAAAAGCGCGAGCCCTGGCGGACGGCTCGCATCCCGTGGTGTGGCAGTCCGCCCCCTGCCCGCGGGCTCGCGGATCACTGGAAGCCACACACTGAGTTAAACACGCACAAAGCTTTATGACCGCCCGCGAAAGAAGTGAGTTTGATGAATAAGATAAAAGCTACGGTTTCCGGGAGGATTCGGAATGTGGGGTACCGAGCAAAGGTCATCGGAATTGCAAGAGCCTTTGGATTGACAGGATTCATTCAGAATCTTGAGGACGGGCGGGTCAGGATAATCGCGGAAAGCAAAAACGGCGATTTCGAAAAGTTTATCGATGCGATACGAATTAAAAACACCCTGATTGACGTTCTTGATGTCGAAGTTGAGTACGCTGATGCCACCGGCGATTTCGCTGACTTCTACAAACTTGTCGGAGGGGGAGAGACTGACGAGCGGCTGGATAAAGCATCGGACTATCTCAAGGAAATGATCGATGTTATGAGAACCGGATTTTCAGAGGTGCGGAGTGGATTTGGAAGTCTCGACTCCAAGATGGACCTGATGATCGATGTTATGAGAACCGGATTTGGAAGTCTCGACTCCAAGATGGACGTGATGATCGAGAAGCAGGACGAGACCACCACAGAGATCCGCGGATTGCGGGAAGATATGAAGACTTACATGGACCGCAAATTCGGGGAGATCGAGAGCGAACTCGACGTGATAAAAAGCGCACTCAGAGCCAAAGAGATTCTGTGTTAGCGTCCTCGCCATAATACCAGGGGCACATTATGAGATTCAGCAGTCAGTAGAGCGAGCCACTCGCCCCTCGTGAGCGGGCGGGACTTCTCGTTTGTTTCGATCTGTCTTTCGGTCATGGGATCGGTGATGCAAAAAAAGAAAAGCGCGAGCCCTGGCGGGCGCTTTCCCGTGCCGCATCGTCCGGCGGCGGCGTGCTCTCGCGATTCCCTCGTCGTCCGGTGCGGATGCCCGCCGGGTCCGCCGGTCGGCTCGATTGCTGGCAGTCACAGTGTAGCAACGAGAAGCCCGCATGACAATATCTTTTTAATCTCAGAGGACAACATTGATCATGGTGATTGTCATGAAAATGAAAACAGTGTACAAAGATATGGGAGTTACAAGAATGACGCTCAAATCGCTTGGGGGCGATGGGGTTATGGGGGAACGCGTTTCAGAAGAGGAGTTTTTTGAGATACAGAAATTGAAAGATGAATCTGTGATGGGAGAGCATATAGAGTGGGAGAAATTGAAAAAAGAACTATCTATGTGAAGTTTTATGTACAAAGTAGTTGTTCACAAGAGAGTTGCTAAAAATATCAAACACATCCCAAAGTCATATTTGCGGAAGTTATCTTCGTTATTGGAAGTTTTGAAGAGAGATCAAGTCCCGTATCGAGATTTTGATTTAAAGAAGATAATGGGCGCAGATTCTACATATAGGGTCAGGATTGGGGATTATAGGATCGTTTATTTCGTTGAAAAGGAGAACGAAACTGCACACATCTTAAAATTTGAACATAGAGATAAAGTTTATTGAAATTATAGTGTATCCAATAATACAATGTTAAAAAGCGCAGCCGCCCGCCGGATCCACCGCGATGTTTGCTTGCCTCCCCGCCCGTAACATCCGCTGGCGCTCTCGATTCGCTCCACCGCATTCGCGGTCATTATTTTTGGAGCGTTGTTATTCTTTGCGCCATAGCGTCTTTGCGTCTTGGCGTTTTTACACCCCACTTAGATTACTTGCTTCTGATTTAACGCAAAGGCGCAAAGACGCAGGGACGCAAAGAGGATCATTATTTTCTGGAACCCAGGGTTCAAAAAACCACTAATCGCACGAAGCAAAAAAGAAAAGCGCGAGCCCTGGCGGGCGCCGCATATCCGCATGTGTCGCGTGAACCGCCGGGCGGGCGCTTTCCCGTGCCGCATCGTCCGGCGGCGGCGTGCTCTCGCGATTCCCTCGTCGTCCGGTGCGGATGCCGCCGGGTCTGCCGCAATTGTTCGCCGCATGCCGCCCGTCGGTTGGCTCACGGATCACACTGGAAGTCACACCACACCAGCAGGTCAAGCAACACAAAGTTTATGACCGCCCGCGAAAGAAGTGGGTTTGATGAATAAAATAAGAGCTACGGTTTCCGGAAGAATTCAGAATGTGGGATACCGGGCAAAGGTTATCAGGATCGCAAAAGACATCGGATTGACGGGATTCATCCAGAATCTCGATGACGGGCGGGTCAGGATAATCGCGGAAAGCAAAAACGGTGATTTCGAAAAGTTTATCGATGCGATACGAATTAAAAATACGCTCATCGATGTCGTAGATGTCGAAGTTGAGCATGCTGATGCCACCGGCGATTTTGCTGACTTCTACAAACTTGTCGGAGGGGGAGAGACTGATGAGCGGCTGGATAAAGCATCGGACTACCTCAAGAAACTGATTGATGTTACTGAGCGTGGATTTGGAAGTCTCAACTCCAAGGTGGACGTGATGATCGAGAAGCAGGATGTGATGATCGAGAAGCAGAACGAGACCATCACAGAGATCCGCGGATTGCGGGAAGATGTGACGACTTACATGGACCGCAAATTCGGGGAGATCGAGAGCGAACTCGACGTGATAAAAAGCGCACTCAGAGCCAAAGAGATTCTGTGTTAGCGTCCTCGCCATAACACCGGGGGCACATTATGAGATTCAGCAGCCAGCAGCGCGAGCCACTCGCCCCTCGTGAGCGGACACGACGTCTCGCCTGCCTCGATCTGTCTTTCGGTCATGGAATTGGTGATGCAAAAAAGAAAAGCGCGAGCCTGGGCGGGCGCTTCCCCGTGCCGCATCGTCCGGCGGCGGCATGCTCTCGCGTCATGTTTGTTCGACGCGGATGACCGCCGGATCAGCCGCGATTGTTCGCTTGCCGCCCGTCGGTTGGCTTGTAGATCACTGGCAGTCACACCACGCCCGCTGGTCAAGCACACGCAAAACTATATGAACCTCCGCGGACACAGTGGATTTGATGAAGAAAATAAAGGCGACGGTGTCCGGAAATATTCAGAACGTGGGTTACCGGGCAAAGGTGATCGCGTTTGCAAGAGCTTTTGAACTGGCGGGATTTGTTCAGAACCTCGATGATGGGCGGGTTAAGATAATTGCAGAAGGCGAAGAAGATACTTTGAATACGTTTCTTGGTGCGATACGGATTAAGAATACTCTGATTGATGTTGATGGTACCGAAGTGGAATATGCTGATGCTACCGGGGACTTCGATGATTTTTGCAAACTTGTCGGCGGCGGAGAGACTGACGAGAGACTGGACAAAGCCGCAGAATACCTCAAGGAAATGATTGAGGTCACGAGAACCGGATTTTCAGAGATGAAAAGTGGATTTGAAACTCTGGGTTCCAAGATGGATGCAATGCTCGAGAAGCAGAGCGAGACCACCGAGGAGATCAGGGGATTGCGAGAAGACATGAAGAGCTACATGGACCGCAAATTCGGCGAAATCGAGGATGACCTATCTATGATAAAGAGCGTATTGAAAGCCAGTGGGATGCTCAATTAAGACTCGATAAGCCCTGACCCTAAAAATTTTGGAATTTAAGCCGGTGGGTTCTGAAAAAATCGTGGGATGAAAAAGAAAAGCGCGAGCCGGACGCCGTATATCCGCATGAACCGACGGGCGGGCGCTTCCCGTGCCGCATCGTCCGGCGGCGGCGTGTTCTCCAACCCCGCAGATAATTGGCAGTCCACTCCAACCGCTAACAAGATACTGCCACCTGAAACGATTGACCCATAGGTTGAAAGTTGGCTACATCTTTCCGTTCCAACTTTCCCCGTATCTCTTCAAAACGTCTGACAGTTTCCTGCGAATAGAGACGCTCTCCGCAATGCAAACAAACCTCGGCATGAACTTTCACAACGGCGGTGTCAACACCACCCCGCAGCAGTTTCTCAACTCTTTTTTCCACAAGTTCTCCACCACAAACCGGACACCTGTCGAACGCTTTTTCCGTTTGTTTCATTATAGCCTCCTTTTCCAGTTTATCCATCTGACATGGTCTGGTCAGTACACCGTAACCAGCACTGCCCATTTCGTTTCTTTGTTATATGCCCATACACTTGAACAGGCTTTCCCTTAAATGTGTTCCCTGCCACCAAACAACTTGGATACGGTTTATCATCGAGATAATCCTCAATAATTGCACCTGAAAGCACCGATGAAAATATCTCGTCGTACGAAAGCCTATCATTTTGTGCTTCTTCATCGGCATGATCGGTGATGCGAATCTGACCTGATTGGATTGCATTCAGTATATCTGTAATCTTCATTCAGATTCCTCGAATGAATCTTCTCGAACTTAAAATATATCAGTCTATTGGTAACTTAATGTATTCGCTTCTTGACATGGCTGCCAGATTTATATATCCATGCATGGTCTGAGATTCAGCAGCCAGCAGCGCGAGCCACTCGCCCATCGTGAGCGGACACGGCTTCTCGTCAGTCACGATTGATTTTCCGGTCATGGAACCCCTGAAACAAAAAAGAAAAGCGCGAGCCCTGGCGGGCGCCGCACATCCATATGAACCGACGGGCGGGCGCTTCCCGTGCCGCATCGTCCGGCGGCGGCGTGCTCTCGCGATCCCCCGCGTTCGGCGCAGATGCTGCCGGGTCTGCCGCAATTGTTCGCTTGCCGCCCCGCCCGCTGGATATTTGCTGACACCCTCTATTCACTGTTTGCACCGCCTTCGCTCAGTCGGATTATGTTCGGGGTTGCCGGGGTCCCGGGTATGCGTGGGTGGTGAGTTGTGGAGTCGAGGGTGTGTTAGGGTGATGACATGGTGGAGAGGGGGTCGATGTGGGTTGATGTGCTGTGAGGGGACTGGAAGAAAAGGTGTTATCACATAAAATCGTCTTCAAAGAGAAAGACTTTATAAGTTACAAAACGATTATTCTTTGCGATATCATGATAGATAGATTATATGGCGGTTTGGATATTGGGACGATGAGGGAGACTATCGAATGTAATGTGAAGATCGAGGGTATTGAATAATGCTTGAAATGAAAAAGGAGTATGTGGTGACTAATGATAACAGGAAAAGAGCAGTTTTGATAGACATAGAAACATTTGAAAAGGTGGAGGAAATCCTTGAAAGCTTTGGTCTTGGCAGGTATATGGAAGAAGTTGAGGATGAAGAGGTTTTATCCTCAGACAGCGCAAGAAAGTACTATAACACCTTGAAAAAGGATTGATATGATAACCTGCTTTTATAAAAAGACGTTCTTAAAGGATTTAGCAAATCTACCGTCAGTTTATCGAGAACGAATCGAGAAATTGGTCTTTGAGGAGATTCCTGAACTCAACAACATCTTTGGAGCGCTGGATATAAAAAAGATGCGAGGATACAGGGATTATTATCGGATAAGGGTAGGTAATTATAGAATAGGTTGTAAGGTAGAAGCGGAGAATAGGATTATATTTTATAGGGTGAAAAGTAGGGATGGCATTTACAAAGTTTTTCCATGAAACGAATCAATTCCTGAATGAGATGACAACGCGAAATATCGCCTTCTGATCTCATTTGAGACTGTTAGCGTTCCACTCACCCCTCGTGAGCGGACACGGCGTCTCGCCTGCCTCGATCGATTTTCCGGTCATGGAATCGGTGATGCAAAAAAAGAAAAGCGCGAGCCGGGCGGGCGCTTCCCGTGCCGCATCGTCCGGCGGCGGCGTGCTCTCGCGTCATGTTTGTTCGGCGCAGATGACCGCCGGATCAGCCGCTATTGTCCGCTTGCCGCCCCGCCCGCAGGCTAATATCGCTTGAAAAGCAAAATATTGTGCCAGACGTGGACGCCGTGGTTGCATAGATAAATGGTACACAAGAGCTGATTTTGCGGCAAATGTGCATTTATGTTTTTGCAATCACCAATTTCCCATCTCGCACCGTAAAATCAACAAACGTACCAGCACCGATAGAAAGCGAATCCGCGATCTCTTTAGGAATTCTTACAGCTACGCTCCCGCCAAGATTGAATGTTTTACGCTTGAATAACCCAACCAGCCGATCGTGCTCCGTCTCATCGATCCATTCATCCTTGCAGTTTGGGCACACTTCAACCATAGCCCACACTCCTTTTTCGATCTCTCGCCTCTCTGTTATCAGTTCGGTCTCGCAGAACGGGCATTGTGTCATGATGATTCCTCCACGGTAATTATGTAGATTACATCGCTTCTTATGGTGTATATGAACCGGATTGTAAAACCACCTATTATACTCTCTATAATTCCTATATCTCCATCTTTCCTGACTTTTTTGATGTGTTTACCTGTTTTTAGGCAATGTCTCGCTTCATCTGTCGTTAGTTGAAAGCGTGTTCTCAATCTATCAGATGCGTGTCTCCGGTATTTGATTGGTAGTGTGTGAAAGCCGGTCACAACAATCCTCTATATACTTTCGATACTGAAGGTATATTAATCATTTTCCCATGTTGCCTGTAGACCAGCAGTTTACGAAAACCAGAAACAAAAAAAGAAAAGCGCGAGCCGGGCGGGCGCCGCGTATCCGCATGAACCGCCGGGCGGGCGCTTCCCCATTTCGTGGTTGTTCCGGCGGCGGCATGCCCACACGATCGTGCTCGTCCGGGCGCAGATGCCCGCCGGATCCGCCGCGATTGTTCGCTTGCCGCCCCGCCCATAACATCCGCTGGCACTCTCGATTCGCTCCACCGCATTCGCGTTGCCGCGGTCTCGATGCCACCCGTTTCCCGAACTCATCATAGAATCACGAATGGATGCGAATGCCATAAACCACTCGAAGCAAAAAAGAAAAGCGCGAGCCGGGCGGGCGCCGCATATCCACATGGACCGCCGGGCGGGCGCTTCCCGTGTCACGTCTGCTCCGGCGGCGGCGTGCTCTCGCGATTGCGTCTGTTTGGCGCAGATGCCCGCCGGATCAGCCGCGATTGTCCGCTTGCCGTCCCGCCCGCGGGCTGGATAT
>JAUWHQ010000062.1 GCA_030605805.1 Methanosarcinales archaeon
GTACGCGGTCACCATATATATAGTTGCATCGGAATCATACTCCAGTAGTTTTCCCGTTGCCTCGATTCCGTCCATTACCGGCATCAGTATGTCCATCAGTACGATGTCCGGTCTTAAACCGCTGTCAGTGAGCCTCTGGTACGTTTCAACAGCGATTTTCCCGTTTTCTGCGGTATGTACCGCGACCCCCTCGTTCATGCTCAGGTATATCTGTAGCAATTCAAGGATACCTGGTTCATCGTCTGCAATTAATATCTGATATGTCAAATGTTCACTCCACCACTATGCTGTAACCTCAAGTGCATCCTGCACCAACCGGTCGATTCTTTTCACGTTCTCGCTGACGATCTGTAGTCTCTGCCGCTGTTCGTCGGATAGACCCCCCTCCATGAGCAGCGTCAGATAGCCATCTATGATCGATAACGGATTGATGAAGTCATGAGAAGTCTTGCGCATGAATCGTATTTTCCTTGAGTACTCTTCCCCGAGAAGTTCATAAGCATTTTTAAGTTCTTCGGTCCGTTTTTCAACTGTTCTCTCCAATTCTTTCTGGTATTCAAGATTTTCCTTCTCCAATTCCTTCTTTCTATCGATCAAACCTTTCTTTTCGACTGCCCTCCGAACGACATCGAGCAAGTTATCTTTTCTGATCGGTTTTGAGATGTAGTCGTAAGCGCCATACTGCATCGATTTGGCAGCACTATCCACATTGGGATCACCGGTGATCATGATAACAGGCGTCTCGATGTCTGCGTCTTTTATGTATTTTAGTATCCCTATCCCGCCAACTCCGGGCAGCACGACGTCTAAGAGGATCGCATCAAAATCACGCTCTGCCAGAGCCTCTTTCGCCTGATCGAAAACCTCCGCGGTCTCTACAGCATACCCTTCCCTTGTCAGCCTCACCTCAAGCGTTTCACGCACGCTTGGGTCATCATCCACGATTAATATATCAGCCATATCATTCCACCTCCTGATCCAGCCGCAGCCCATTATTTATCGGCAGATCGATCGTGAAGGTGGTTGCCTGCCCGGGCTCGCTCTCAACGCTGATCTTCCCGTGGTGATCTGCGATGATGCCATAACTGATGCTCAGTCCGAGTCCGGTGCCTTCACCGCGTCGCGTCGTGAAGAACGGGTCAAATATCCTGTCGATATATTCCGGCGCGATACCTGCCCCGGTATCACAAACCACTATTTGTATATAATCTTTACTATCCATCACAATTTTTTTGGTACTGATTTTTAAAATTTTCCCCTCGTCATATCCCCCGTACCGGGCATTCAATGCATGCCGTGCATTGCTGATCAGATTGATGAGGACCTGTTCGATCTGATTGCTCCGCACCTTGATCGCGGGCAGTTCTTCGCAATCACGGATCAACGTGATCCCATCCTTTGTGAATTGAGGTGTCATGAGCAGCAGTGCACTATCAAGGATACCATTGATCTGCGCAGGACTGTGCGTCTGTTCATCCTGACGCGCAAAGGTGAGCAGACTATCGGTGATATCTGCAATACGCTCCGATTCTTTGATGATCCCATCCAGAAACCTGTAGTTTTCGGAATCTTTCTCGGTTTCATCTTTGATCAGTTCCGCATAGTTGATGATACCGGTGAGTGGATTGTTGACTTCGTGTGCCACACCCGCGGCAAGTTCCCCGACCGCTGCAAGCTTCTTCGATCGGAAGAGTTGCTCCTGGAGTTCTTGTTTCTCTACCTCCGCTGCTTTCTGTGCGGTGATATCCTCAAACCACACCACTCTGCCTGCGATCTCTCCGTCGTCTTTGAGGAGATAGCCGTTCATGCTGATGTGAACCACTTCACCAGTCCTTGTTCTGAGGGTCGTTTCAATGCCTGAAAATATTATCGCACCCCCTTTTGCATGATCGGTCATAGGATCCCGGCATAGACTGGTTTTCAGCACATCAGAGCACTTCATCCCGATCACATCCTGCTCTGCATACCCTGTGATCTCCTCTGCGGCTCGGTTGAAACTTGTGATGCGCGAATCGTTATCTACTGCGAAGATGCCAGCAGGCATGCTGTAGAGGATGTTGTGCAGGTAATTCCTCGTCCCTTTCAGTTCCATGGTTCCGGATGCAACGGTCTCTTCGAGAGAGGCTGCGTAATCCACTGCTTCCTGCCGGTGTCGGTGAATCTCAACACTCAACTGACCGATGACTACAGCGACAGCGCAGAATATCGCCGCGCGTATAACATCCCTCAGAAGTACAACCGATGTGAAACCATAACTCATGATGTCAGATACGATCAGGACGAGAGCAAGCGCGAGTGCCGCGTAGATCGCATTCTTCCGCCACCATACACCTGCCAGCACGATCGGGATATAGAACAGGTGGGTGAAAACAATTTCTATCTCAAAAATTTTGGAATACCAGACGACGGCGATGCAACCTACCATCATCATATAGATGGTCATGCTCTTATAATTGCTCAGACTGATAGGCTTTCCACAATAGCCTGCTCCTGCTAATCCCTTCCTGTCATACGGCATGAGTATTTAGTAACGTGCACTAACTGCTAATATAGATATCTATGGATAACATACCATCCGGAAATGAACGGTCAGTCCACATTCGATGACAGGGCAGAAGGGTTCGGCAGAAATTTTTATGGCTCTTTGATAATTCCCGCTACACATATCTTGTCGATAAACCAAGTAAATAAAGAATATCTCTCGATGTTAGTGATTCTATTACTTTCTGGCTATTATAGCTTATTTTAATTCTATTAACCGCAGATACACGCAGATGAACGCAGATGCCCGGTTAACAAATCTGCGTTCATCTGCGTTCATCAGCGGTTCATTATATTTTTCAGCTGACCAGAAGAACTCTGCAAAACCAACATCGGATGCCTGAATATGTGATTAATCTGATGGATCACGGTTCTCACTGTCACGCAAGATAATAGAGAACCAATTTTTATTCAACTCTTCACCTTTATTGCCGATTGCTCTCTGAAGAGTCTCACAAATCTACTCTCAGCGTTATCGGTGCAGATTCCACTCATGATCCCCGCTTTTCCCTCGAACTTCGTCTCCACAACGATCCCCTTCGGACCTATCGCAAACTCCTTGATCCCGTTGTCGTGCTTGCTGCCCTTCATCTTTATTATATGCATCGCCCTTCTGAGCTCACTCTCAATTTCAACGTACTTCATCAGAATGACGTTATCAACGATAAACGATACCCCATGATTTGTTATCTCAAACGGACCTTGAAGCGGTCTTATTTCAGAAGTGAAGAGCGATGTCACTCCTCTGCTCTTGAATAGCGATATGAGAGTCATAAACCAATCCTTGAATTCAATCGGATCCGGAAGCACCGAATTGTAGCTTGAAACACTGTCCACGACCACCCTTTTGACGCCTTCCAGTTCCTCTTCGACAAGCAGGGTATGCTCATCCGGGATCAGATCGACTACAGAGGCGTGAAAAATCCTGACCATATCCCCCATTGACTCAAAGTCAAAGCCAAAGTGTCTGGCATTCCTCATTATCTCAGGCACTGACTCCTCAAAGGTGATGATCAGACCCTTCTCACCGTGCACGGCACCATCGTGTATGAACTGCATGCCAAGAAGGGTTTTGCCAGACCCTGTGCAGCCTGCAATAAGCGTGGCGTCACCCTCAAACACGCCTCCATCCATCGCATGGTCGATGCCTTCGATGCCCAGACTGACCCTCCTGTCACTGATAGCGGTGATCGCCTGTAGTTTTATCTTTGGAAAGACCGTGATGCCTGCATCCGTAAACTTGAACGAATGTCTCTTTGTTGAGACGTTCTGCCCGCGCATCTTGAGCACGCTTATGTGCCGATACCCGTTATCAGAGGAGAGGTATATGATACCGTCCACAAGCGAGGCGATATAATGCCTGTCCATCGCATCACGTGTGAACATATCTGTTATGAAGAGCAGAAGGTCGTTCTGTTTCATGTAACTGACAAAGTCGTACATGAAGCTCTTACCGGCAATCTCAAGAAAAGAGTCGACAATAACCCTGTCCGGCTTGATCGACTCGATGTTTTCCTTCAAAAGATCCATCGCGCCCTCCCCTTTAAGCAACAGGTCACCCGCATCGAGAAAATGCATGCCTTCGATGTCAGGATCGAAGAAGGAGAATCCGGAGAGATGCTCGTTTAAAGATGTTATCGGCTCTGAGACGCCCGCAACAAAGAGGCATCGTTCCCCGTTTCTTGCGGCATTAAATAAACTCTGCAGTGCGAGTGTCGTCTTGCCCGAGCCTGCACCACCGGCAATCAGCACCGTTGAAGGGCGGATGAAACCGCCGGCAAGCACCTCATCAAACCCGCCAATCCCGGACCTCATCATCGTGTTCATTATTTTAGCCCTCCACAAAGATCAATCTCATACCCTTCTTATCCACCAGGATATTTAATCCGATTCCTGTCGCCCTCTCAATTTCTTCCAGCATCTCCGGCACTCTTTTATCGATGTATATGTGTTTTTCCAGTTCAACATGCACCCGCTCAGGGGCGCAATCGTCATCATCCGATCCTTTCTTCTCTTCGGTGCCGAACCACAGCTTTGTCGGACCGATCATCTCGCACCCGATGACACCTCTTGCTTTGAGGCTTTCCAGATATTTCAGCGCGGTCGTCTTGCTCATATTTGCCCTGTCAACAAGATCTCCTGTCTTCATTTTCTCGTTTCTCAACAGTTCGAGCAGTTGTTCCTCACGCCATTGCATAACATCACCCGTTATGTCCCCACCTCTTAAAACCTATACATGTTTAAAATATGATTCACCTAATTAAATTTGATTGGATCGTACCTGCTTACAAAATGACCGGACAATCGCATCTTCCCGAGAGGATTAATACCCAACTGTTTAACACCATAACCGAGGATGTCTGATATGATCAGAACAAAGATTATAGCGATATGGTATACCATTGGCACACAGATAACTGTACTTTTATAATTGGCTCGCAGTACAAACCTGTTCAGAACCTGCAAGCCACACACACCATTTATTTCCCCTTTCATATGACCCTCTGCGAGAGGATTATCCCTGTCTAATAGTTAAGTACTCATCCTCACATATATAGACAATTGAGGACAATATACCGTCCGGAAATGAACGGTCAGTATACATCCGGGTGCCAGAGCATGGATGTTTCGTATCTCAATCCCGAAAGATCTTCACCAGTTCATACATGCCCGCGAATGCAGCGACTGAAATGAGCAGGGTTATCGTGGCTCCGACCATCCCAATCAGTTCACTATCTACTGGCAGGTCCGGTCCCAGGAAAACGACAAACCTTCTTACAACCATCAGGATCAACATCGCTGTTATCAGCGTCCATGCGAAGAATCTTCCGGATGTCTTCATGAGCCGGTACGCATAGTACGCTGCGCCAAGCTGCAGAATAGTTGCAACAAACAATACCGCGGCTTCGTATTCAACCATTGTATCTCACATATATCGTTGATTGTTTTTAAAACATTCTGACAAATCCCATCCCACTCGTTCTCATGTTCGGATTTTACTCAATCAAACCAGCCAATCCCGGACCCCATCATCGTGTTCATGCATCAACTCCTCGGAGATCGATCACACAATCGTTTGCATCCGCCAAAGATATTTAGCTTGATATATGTCTCTCTCAAACGATTGCTATTATTTACCAACCTTTTTTTACCAATGTATATATACCTTTCCAGCCATGAGCGAGGTTTACACGGGGCATGCAGGGGGTTGCATTAATAAGTGACCCCACCCGAGATGAGTTCCATGCAGCTAAAGATCAACCATGAGATCAAATACCAGCCTGGCACCCAGCGGGTGCTCGATTACGAGACAACGCTTTCCAATGTAAAGAATATCCTTCCTGATATCGGGGTGACCGGACTTACCGACATCACGCATCTTGACCGGGTCGGGATTCCGGTGGTTGCAGCGACCAGACCGAGTGCAGGTTATGGTGCGATAACCGTGTACTCTGGCAAGGGCGCAACCCCCATCCATGCGCGGATCTCTGCGATAATGGAGTCTGTTGAGAGATGTTTTGCCGAGATACCAGAAACAAATGTCGATTTTAAAGATAAACCGATTAATACGGACAGAATCACCGATTCTTACGAGAATCTAAGGGGGGAGAATGCGATCGACCCTGAAACCCTGTTCCTCCCGGAACCGCTTCCTGACAACACGAAGCTCGAATGGATGCCGGGGTGGGATCTGGTGGGTGCGAGCGAGATGCTTGTGCCCTCCAATGCGGTTTACCACCCCTACACCCGTGGAGTGTTCATATTTCGCAGCAATACCAACGGGCTTGCATCTGGCAACACCATCGAAGAAGCCATCGTGCACGGGTTGCTCGAGGTGATCGAGCGGGATGCCATAAGCGTGACCGAATATTCGAGGAACACGGGCAGGGAGGTTCTTCTGCATGAGGACGACGGCGATGTGTACGATCTGAAGAGCAGGTTCGAGGAGGCGGGCATCTCTGTAAAATTATGGCTTCTGCCCTCGATAACCGGGATATCGGTCGTGGTTGCTGCGCTCGACGATATCAAGACCCGGGACCCGACGATGCTGGTGATGGGTGCGGGTGCGCATCTCAAGCCAGCCCACGCAATCTATCGTGCGCTCACCGAGGCAGCACAGTTCAGGCTGTCGCAGATCTCGGGTGCGCGGGAGGACGTGCAGAAGCGGACCGGGTTTGTCATGGACGCCGGATATGATCGCATGAAGCGGATGAACAAATTCTGGTATGTGGACGGCGAGACCATCGAGCTTGCGAAAATTCCCGATCTCTCGTCAAACACGCCTGCAAAAGACATCGGCGCAATCACCGAGAGACTCAGCGGCGCAGCTTCATACGCAATCGTCGTTGACCTGTCCCAGCCATGGATCGATGTGCCTGTGGTCAGGACGATCATTCCGACCTTTGAACTGTACACAGTGGATCGTGAACGGATCGGCAGCCGTGCGATAGCGGCGCGAAAGGAGCAGGAGCA
>JAUWHQ010000104.1 GCA_030605805.1 Methanosarcinales archaeon
TTAAGGGAGAGAAAGCGAGGGTAAAACGGGTCGATGAGGCGCGTGAAGAGATCACAGTCGAGCTGTTCGAGGCGATGGTTCCGATACCGGTAACCATCCGTGGCGATCATGTCAGGGTACTGAAACGCGAAGATGAGTGACCCTCCAAAAACGTTTCCAATTGTGTCTTTTTGATGGTATATACACTATAACGTCCGGTCACTCTACGCACCATTTCATTTACGAAAAAGTATATCGCCACCCCCACCCGACGGGCAGTTTTTACTCGATTTTTTGTGAAAAAATCGTTTTTGACTACCGGTGCGCGAAATAGGCAATCACCAACCGGTTCCTGGCATCAACGCTATCGATGCGCACGAATCCGAACCGCTCGAACTGAACCGTGTTTCCAAGCTCTGAGGCGATACCTGCTTCGCCGACGCCCTCGTACACCCGATCGGGCGCACGCACCACGACCCTGAAATGCTCGCTTGTTTCACCGGGCACCCAGTGGATGATCCGGTATCGCGGCTTCTCCTCGACCGCACACCACTCCTGCGCGGCAGTGCCGATGCGCTTCACAGTCGGCGTCGGAAGCTTTGTATCCACGATCTCGATGTCATAGAGGTTCTTCAGCCGCAAACGATCGCCCGGCTTCAGACTCTTGACATCCTCGCCGCACAAGAAGACTCTTGAACCGGCTTGTATCTCTCGCAGATCGTCCCGATCCGGATGTCGCTTCGGTGTTGCGACCATGGGTGCAGCATCATTGATCTCCACAGCAACCGGATCCCAGACAAAGAAATACCGGTTTGAAACCGGATCAATGACTTTTCGGTTGATGGCATAGAGGTTGTCCATGCTAAGGCTGATGTCAGTCTCGCCGACGCCGAGATCGATCATGAACTTCCGGATCGCCTCTGCGGAGATGCCCCGTCTCCTGAGTGCCCGAAGCGTCGGGACGCGTGGATCATCCCAACCGGTGTACGTCCCGTCCGCAATCGCCCCGGAAATTGCGCTCGTGCTGAACTTTCCGAATTCGTGAATCTTCATCCTGCCCCAGTGCATGGTCTTCGGGTACTGCCAGCCCAGATAATCATAGACATAGCGCTGCCGAAGCTCGCTGTCCATCAGGTCCTTGCCGCGTATTATGTGTGTGATTCCGAGGAGATGATCCTCGACCGCTGATTCGAAATCGAGCAGAGGCCATACCCTGAACCGGTCCCCGATCTCTGGGCGGGGGTGCGGAGTCTCAACGATCCGGAACGCCGCCCAGTCACGCAGCGCAGGATCCCTGTGCGCGATATCGGTCTTGATGCGCAGCACCGCCTCACCCTCCACGTACTCCCTATTGAGCATACGCTTCCAGCATTCGAGATTTGTGCCAACATCGGCATCCCGGTGTGGGCACGCCTCACTCGCATCCTTGTATCGCTTGAATTCGTCCCTCTTACAGAAGCAAACATAAGCCTTGCCAAGCAGGATGAGTTTTTCGGCGTATTCGTAGTATTTCGGGATGCGATCGCTTGCATACACCACACGGTCAGGAACCGCATCAAGATACTCGCAGTCTTCGAGATACCACAGATACGCCTCGAGCATCGGCGGCTTTGTCTTTGGGTCGGTGTCATCGAACCGCAGCACAAACTCGCCACCATGCCTGCGTGCATACTCGGCGTTCACAACGATGCCGCGCACGCTTCCGATGGTTGCGGGTCCGTTCGGGTTTGGTGCGAACCGGAGCACCACCTTCTCTCCTTCGCCTACTTCGAGATCAGGGAGTCCTGTGGCAGGCTCTTTTCGCTCGCTGATCTCCTCAATCAGTTCGGGTGCGATCTCCCTCAGCCTCTGCTTCCATATCTCAGGATCGCCTTTTAATCCGGATAAAACCTCGTTAACAAGAGATGCAACCTCTTTTGCGACTTTTCGCAGATCCGGGTGCTCGCCAAGTACCTTGCCAAGTACCGCCCCGGCTTGGGGGGCTTTCCCGTACTTTACGGCATTTTGAAGCGCGTATTTCTCGATTAACTCTCTCGTTTCGTCAATTTCCATCGAATAGCCCGACTCGGATTCGAACCGAGGTACTGGGATCCAGAGTCCCAGATGATTGACCGCTACATCATCGGGCTGTGGTTCAATATGAGGGAGTGGGTGATATAAATTCTTTTGCTTGGCAGCGGAGGCGGTCAACTTGTGGGTGCTCAAGTGTCAGACCAAGCCATGTAAGTCCGGTAATTCGTTTTCCGGGTAGATATACGGTCCCGCCCCACGAAATCTATCGGATCATATATGATCAACCCGACCTCTGCCTAACTCGCTTATTAGGCATTCAAAAGTCACGGACCCCGCTCTTAAGAGCAGGGCATCACGCGGGG
>JAUWHQ010000211.1 GCA_030605805.1 Methanosarcinales archaeon
ATCTGCGTGCATCTGCGGATGATAGAATTGAAAGGAATCATTGCAGCCAGAACATAATAAAAAGTCACCGGAAAAGCAAAAAAAGAAAAGCGCGAGCCGGGCGGGCGCTTCCCCGTGCCGCATCGTCCGGCGGCGGCGTGCTCTCGCGATTGCGTCTGTTTGGCGCAGATGCCCGCCGGATCAGCCGCGATTGTCCGCTGCCCGTCCCGCCCGCGGGCTGGATATTTGCTGACGATGATGTAGTTGCAATCCAAGCCGCGGTTCCTGTCTGATCAAGTTGAAAAATATAATGAACCGCGGATAAACGCAGATGAACGCAGATTTGTTACCGGGCATCTGCGTGCATCTGCGTGCATCTGCGGATGATAGAATTGAAAGGAATCATTGCAGCCAGAACATAATAAAAAGTCACCGGAAAAGCAAAAAAAGAAAAGCGCGAGCCTGGGCGGGCGCTTCCCGTGTTGTGTCTGCTTCGGCGGCGGCGTGCTCTCGCGTCATGTTTGTTCGGCGCAGATGCCCGCCGGATCAGCCGCGATTGTCCGCTTGCCGCCCCGTCCGCGGGCTGGCAGATCATGGTATTCACCCCACCCCGATCCGCGGACAATACTCGTGCAAACAACATTCAC
Organism: Methanosarcinales archaeon; assembly: GCA_030605805.1. Classification (GTDB taxonomy): domain Archaea; phylum Halobacteriota; class Methanosarcinia; order Methanosarcinales; family Methanogasteraceae; genus Methanogaster_D. The sequence goes on from JAUWHQ010000211.1 coordinate 627, forward strand.
CACATCGCGGGTTACTGGGTCTGCACCAGCCTTCGCCAATTTCCCATACCACCTCATCAAAGATACCGGGATACGCAGGGTTTAACTCCCGGGCACGGTAAATCACTTCGTCATTACTGGCTTTTTCGCCTACCAAGCCCGAACGTGTAAAAACTCTTCTCACCTGAACATCAGGAGAGATGTCAATGTATGTTGTATCGGCAAAAGGCACTTTGAACACTTTTACCAGAACATTGGCTGCCATTGTGGCAATCTTTGGACCAACGCCCCCGAATTGCAGAAAACGACGTGTCACAGTCGCACTCATTGGAGTGCCCGCCCAGATGTTTGCTGCATCACCATGGTATTTCTGATGTATCATCTGGATGGCATGATAGAAATTGTCAGCCATACGGTTCGGGAATCTATGCAAACTGTTCTGTATGAAGAAATTCCTTATCCAATCCGGCTCCAGTTTTAGTAGTCTTTCAAATTCAAACCCGCCCAGTTCATAACTGAATCGGTACGGAATGATCCATGCTCTGTCTGCTCTGATCTGCCGATCCATCACACATCCCAGAACAAATGCATGCGGGTGCCCCGAGATATCGTCGAGCAGGTCATCTGCATCGGTGTTTCTTGTGAATCCGACTTTCCCGCGGGGTTTGTTGAGATTGACGTTGCCTTGTTTCACGAGGATGTCAATGATCTGTTTCTGATCTGTGGATAATTCTAAATTCATGAAATTTCCCTCCAAAAAAAAAGAAAAGCGCGAGCCGGGCGGGCGCCGCATATCCGCATGAACCGACGGGCGGGCGTGTCTCGTGCTGCCGCTTGCCGCATCCGCCCGCGGGCTGGCATGTCATGATGTTTGCTCCTCTGTTGGGGGCTTTTGCAGAATAGCCTCGTCCTTGAATGCCGTCCACGCATGCACCTGAACACGATAATGTGTGAGCATTACGAAGAGGAACACAAAGCCTACAAATAATAGTATTAATATATATCCATACAATGGCGTGGATAGCATCGCTTTCAGCAATTCATAACATCCGCCATCCACATCGTCTGGTTTAGGAACAACCGATACCATAACCGTCATCGCGATAACAACAAACCCGAGCACCGGAGCGATCTCATTCATCAGTATCTTTGCCCGCTCTCTTCGATTCTCGCAGACGGCGATGAATTTCTCTACCTCATCGCAATCGAGTTTGTTGAATGGTATGTACTTGCTGACACTCTCGAAATTACCGATAAAACTGTACAGTATCATTCGTAAATAGCCATATTCAAACCGCTGTTCACATCTGATCAGGAGTTCTTTTGCGTTCATGTCATGCCCCGTATGTGAAAAAGCAAAAAAAGAAAAGCGCGAGCCGGGCAGGCGCCGCATATCCACATGCGGTGCGTCGTCCGGCGGGCGGTCTGATCACACGAAAGTGTCGAGGATGACCTGAACACTGCCGTCAGTGAACGTTGCAGTCACGATGACGTGGTCTCTGCCAGAGGTGACATCATCACCGGTGCATGTTAGGGTCGTACCAACGTCTACCGAGCCTTCCGTGCCACTCCCCGCAGTGGCATTCAGATTACCAATACTCATGTTCAAATATGTCACCAGACTGGCATCCGGTCCACCCTGGAATGTAACTTCAACAGAACTTGCATTGCTTTGCACCGCCGTTGCTGCCACGACGTACGTCTTCTTCAGACTGCCGCCCATCCCGAACACGAATGCCCCGATGACCGCAGCCAGTATCACGGTGATCGCAACCATCAGTATGACACCGATGACTGGCGATACCGCTTCTTCTTCCTTTCTAAAGTTCCTTGTTCTTGTTGTCATAATACTAACCCCCGTTAGTAATTGTGTTAATTACTCGGCTCGTTGCTGGATGGTCTTCTTCAATCTCTCTGCCCACATATCT
>JAUWHQ010000021.1 GCA_030605805.1 Methanosarcinales archaeon
GTGACATCAGCCTCCATCAGCCTGATCAGGTGCAGCACGACATCAGGATCGATCCCGCGCTCTGCCAGTTCGAGGATCAGCGAGACCGCCCACCCCTGCTGGACATCTCCTGCCAGTATCGCAATCGATCTGCCGTAACGGACGGCATCCTCGCCAGTGTAGCCGCGGTCGATCGCTCTCCTGCGGAACTCCTCATGCACCGCATACCCGCCGCGCCGCCGTTCATCCTGATCGATGATGTCATCGTGCACCAGCGTCCATGTGTGGAATACCTCGATCGCGGCGGCGGCTGGAATCGCAGTCTCTTCGTCGCCGCCGACCGCACCGCACGAGAACATCATCACGGCAGGTCGCAGCGCCTTTCCCTGCCGCCCGCTCAGGTACAGGTAGACCGAGTCATGGACATCCTCCGGAAAGAACCGCTCCTGATATCGATCAGACCTGATGTACTCGTAGATCAGGTCGCTGCGTTTCGCAAGTTCGCTTTCGAGTGATCTCTTCATGATGATCGCTTCATACTTGTCCCATCAACCAAGAATCAGTTCCTCCCCGTTTCTGAGCAGATGAATCGTGTCCCCAAGCACATATCCGGCATCCTCAGCCATCTCGATGTACGAACCGTGCATCACGATGTTACCGTGCGCTGGAATCACGTATTCAGGGCTTAACATGCGCAATAATTCCCAGTGATCCTCCTTACAGGCATGTCCTGACACATGGATACCATCATAGATGCGGCTTCCACGCATCTTCAATTTTGTCTCGAGGGCGTACCGATTCGCAATCGTTCCGGGTGTTGGTATGGGGTTTGCGGAAAATACGACCTTATCTCCCTTTTCGATCTTGTATCCGGTGTTATCCATCGAGATTCGGTCAAGCACCGCGCCCGGTTCGCCCTGATGACCGGTCACGATCGGAAGATACTTCTCCTTCCCCTCGGATGCGATTCTTGCAAGCGCTTTGTCTATGCTCTTTTTCGTGCCGTATATCTCCAGATTCTTCGGAAGCTCAACATACCCCATTTTTTTTGCCAGTTTTACATATTTATCCATTGACCTGCCCATAAGTACAGGAATCCGCCCCATCTTCCCTGCAACCTTGATAATCGAATCGATCCTTGCGATATGCGATGAAAAAGTGGTTACAATAACCCCTGATTCGGTCTCCTCGGTACCTATCAATACATCATGGAGCAGGTCCTTTGCAATGCGCTCTGATGGTGTTTTCCCTGAAACCGCCGCATTGGTGCTCTCTGTGATCATCAGGGAGACGCCTTCCTTGCCGAGTTGTTTGAGCCTCTGGATATTCGGCGGCACGCCCAGCGTCGGTGTCCGGTCCATCTTGAAATCATTGCAATATAGAATGATGCCCCCCGGCGTGTGCAAAGCAACAAACACGCAGTCCACGGTGCTGTGCTGCACCCCGACAAATTCCATGGAGATCTTTGGCGAAATCTCTCTTGTATCGCCGGCATTCATCTCAATCAGTTTATTCTCTGCGCTGAACTTGCGTTCGGACTTGATCAACTGTCTGATCAAGCCTATCGTATAGGGCGTTGCGATGATGGGTGCACGGTACCGGTGAGCCAGCTTTGATATCGCGCCGATGTGATCAAGGTGTCCGTGTGTGCAGACGATCGCACGAACCGTGCCAGGCACCTCTTTCATCACGGTATCGTCAGGTATCGCACCCATCTTGATCAGGTCAAGCGAGTGCATCCGTTCGATCTCCACATCCTCGTGGATCTGCATCCGGTCGAGGCGAAGACCCATATCAAAAATGACGATATCGCCTCCGACATGCACCGCCGTCATATTCCTGCCCATCTCATTGTATCCGCCGACAGCAACAATTCCGATGTCGTCCATTATATTCCTCCGTATGAAAATATCAATATCGTAGTCATGGTTATAGTCATAGAATCGGTGTGGATGTGAGATATACTTAATGATGTGGTGGATTTGGTGGGTGGAATTGACGGGTGGAACCGGTAATGTCCCCCGGGCAGGCACTGCCCGACCAAGATCCTTGTGGAGGAGGTGTGTGGTTAGTTATGTAAATATTCACCTGATGAGAGGAAGTCGTGATGTCATTTACCATATTAAAAAACACGAACTCGTCCCGACGCTCCACCATATGAAGATCGCTTCTCCGCTAGTGGCAAGGAAAGCCATGCCCGGTCAGTTCGTGATACTGCGGATCGACGAGCACGGAGAGCGCATCCCGCTCACGATCGCCGATGTTACAGGACCTCTTGGCAACCCGTCAGAGATCAGGAGATTCGGAACCGTAGTATGCGTGGGCGGCGGTGTCGGGATTGCGCCGATCTTTCCGATCGCACGGGCACTGGAGGGGGTGGGCAACAGGGTGATCTCGATAATCGGCGCGCGGAGTGCGGACATCCTGTTCTGGGAAGACCGGATGGATAAAGCGAGCAGCAAACTCTATGTCGCGACCGATGACGGCATGGAGGGGCACCATGGTTTTGTGACCGATGTCGTGCAGAAGATGCTCGAATGCGGCGAGCGCGGCGAGCAGATCGACAGGGTGATCGCGATCGGTCCACCTGTGATGATGAGGGCGGTTGCCGGCGTCACAAAGCCGTTTGGCGTGAAGACCGTGGTCAGCCTAAATCCGATCAGGATGGATGGTACCGGGATGTGCGGCGCATGTCGGGTGCTTGTTGGAAATGAGACAAAGTTCGCATGTGTGGACGGACCCGAGCACGCGCTTCCTGCCGATATCGTGATCCTCGCAATCGGCACATTCCCCAACCCTCTCGTCTCGATGGCGACGCCCGAGCTTGAGACCGCGAGGTACGGCACGATCAGAGCAGACGAGGCGGGCGCAACATCAAAGCCCGGCGTCTTTGCCGGTGGCGACATCGTAACAGGTTCCGCAACCGTTATCCCAGGCGTTGGACGCCGGGAAAGGTGCAGCGAGGGCTATCGATGAGTAT
>JAUWHQ010000107.1 GCA_030605805.1 Methanosarcinales archaeon
ACCAGTATTCCATTCCGACTCACTATCGCACTCGCCTCGACCGAAGAATCCGTATGCAAATCGGATAAAGTCCTGTTAAGCGTGGTTATTATAGCCATGAGACATATCAACCCCTCGACGATGTGTCAATCCACATATATCATTTGGTCTGGACAGTTATTAAACCTTCGTTGATGGTGCGCGGGAGAAAGAGCTGATCTTATTGTTTATTTCAGCCTTGGCATCGCTATGATCTCCCGAATCTGCATCTTAAAGAAATTGTTCGCATGTCCGGGTCTGATCACACATGCGACATCCGCACCCGAATGCGTCCCGCCGATTGCGATGATCTCAACATTGTCGCCAACCGGAATCATGCCGGCGTCCGCAGCCATGATCGTGATCTCTACAGCCACCTTAAATCCGATTCCAAACAGGCTCCTGAGCACGGCTGCAATGGTTTCAGCCCTGCTTGCTCCACCGAGCCGATCAGAGAACGATCGTTCCACCCCTGAAAGAGCGTGCGTCTGCGTGAATACGGTTGCACCCATATTCTGCAATATTTCGAGATTCTTTTCGTCGAACAGCCACTTTCCTTCCTCTTTTGCACCATAATGCAGTGTCACAACGATTGTCTTGATACCGGTTCCTTCGGTTGCTTTTGCAACCTTGATTCCGGTCGATCCGGTGGTGCTTGCAACCACGATGTGCTCGATGCCAAGTTCGATCGCCCTGCCCACGGCGGCTTTCACGGTTTCGTCGGTGTTAGCCGCACCCGGGGTTTCAAAGTATGTGATTTCTCGGTTCATGTGATTACCATTGTATCATGCGAATAATATAAAGACAGTGAGGACGGTGTGCTACAGAGCAAGCATCCATGTCGCGGCGTGTACCCGGATTCCAGCGTAAAATCCGGTCCGTCAGTCCTCAAAGTACCCTGTACGGTCATCGATCACATCCCAGAGATACTTGTTTGCACGTTCCACGGTTTCACGGTCGCCCCGGAGCACGATCAACTGCATCTCAAAAGGCTCGCCCTCTTCGACCGCTGTGGTCACGGATTTGGTATGCGACTCAAGACCGAACTCCAGCATCAGTTCTTGTATCAGGGTCACCGGGACGCCCGGCGGAATGACGAGATCGTACAGCTCTTTGATAGGTTCCTCTGCGGATTTCCCGGCAGTCTCGCCCTCGTCTGCACGCAATAAGTCCTCTATTCCCAGTATATTATCCTTACCCAATTATATCACCGTTATGCTATGCGTTTCCCTGCATCCGGTCCATACATCGCATTATATATCTCTTCGACATGCATGATCACCGCGGCTTTTACCGGCAACGCTTTGCTCTTGGCATGTACCCATACCTTCACATCATCATACACCGGACCCTCTGCCACGACCTCGATGCTGCCCTTGACCTGAAACGACTTCTTTGCCCCGCCATCGTACGCAACGATCGATACTCGCGGGTTCTCCAACAGGTTTGCGGCAGTCTTGTCGAAGAAATTGTCTGCGATATGGATCGTCTCATCGTCAACGATCCTCAAGAATCCAACGAACACCACATTGGGCTTACCATCCGCATCCGCAGTGGCAATCGGAACCGGACTCTGCTTATTTATTGTCTCTTGCACCTCTGCTGGCATCTTCACCATAACGATCACCACCACAAACTCTGACCTTTAGGATATAAAGGTTTGTGAAATCGCCCTGAAAGCAGTCGCGGGTCGGATTGCTCGTTGTTCGTGTCATCGGTCCATTTCGCATTCCGTCGTTTCCGCACCGGATATGTTTAATATCGGCACGCGCCCCAGAAGAAGACATGCCCCCCAGAAAACTCCAGCTCGCGCTTGATCTGCTGGAAACCGACCGTGCGATAGATATCGCGAGAGAAACTATCGAATACATTGACTGGATCGAGGTCGGGACGCCGCTCATCAAGAGCGAGGGCATGGCTGCGGTACGTGCCATCAAAAGCGCGTTCCCGGACCGCACGATCGTCGCTGACATGAAGACGATGGATACGGGAGCGATCGAGGTCGAGATGGCTGCAAAATCAGGCGCTGACATCGTCGCGGTCCTCGGGGACGCGGACGACGCAACAATCGAGGATGCGGTCAGATCTGCTGGGAAGTACGGTGTAGCACTGATGGCTGACCTGTTATCTGTGGACGATCCGGTTGATCGTGCAAAGAAACTCGTTGAACTCGGAATCGATTGTATCTGCATCCATGTCGGGATCGATCAGCAGATGAAGGGCATGGATACGCTGGACGTCCTCGAAAAAGTGGTAAACGACGTGAACGTCAGGATCGCTGTCGCGGGAGGGCTTGACCTGGAGACTGCTGCGCAGGCAGCCTCTCTTGGTGCTGATATCATCATCGTTGGCGGTGCGATCACGCGCTCGGCGGATGCTGCCGCAGCGGCTGGCGCGATCCGCGAGGCGATCGACCGCGGGTCTGTATCGGCATCTGCCTCGATCGCGGTGGGGCTGGCAGAACCCGCAGAACCGGCGCAGTTGGCAGCAAGGCAATCCCTCGACGAGAAAACGATCGAACTGCTACGGCAGGTGTCCACGCCAAACATCTCGGATGCGATGCACCGGAAAGGCGCGATGAGTGGGATGATCTCGATATGCACGGGTTTGAAGATCGCGGGAAGAGCGATCACGGTTCAGACACTTCCCGGGGACTGGGCAAAGCCTATTGAGGTGATCGACCGCGCCGGCGAGGGCGACGTGATCGTGATTGACAACGGACGTGCGGATGTTGCACCGTGGGGCGAACTTGCGACCCTCAGTTGCATGAACCGAAAAGTAGAGGGTGTTGTGATCGATGGTGCGGTAAGGGATGTGGACGAGATCAGAGAGTTCAATTATCCGGTCTTTGCGCGTGCGATCGTACCGAACGCGGGTGAGCCGAAGGGGTACGGGGAGATCGGTGTGGAGATTACGTGTGGTGGGCAGGTCGTCCGGACCGGCGATTATATCGCTGGCGATGACAGCGGTGTCGTTGTGATCCCGAAGGAAAGGGCTTATGAGATTGCGAGACGCGCAAAAGAGGTTTACAAGACCGAACTCAGGATAAGAGATGAGATAGAACGGGGAAAGTCTCTCTCAGAGGTGCTTGAACTGGAGAAGTGGGAGAAGAGATAGGTGTGAAGAAGTTGCAGAGTGTATGTATTATATCCATACTCGTTCAGTAGCTAACGTTTTTAAAATACCACCAATAGTTTAATGGTGGTAACCAAATGCAAACATACACCAACCTTCAAGAAACCATATTGCAACTATTTGTAGAGATAGATCTACATCTATCAAAGCCGTTGAGAACGATGCTTGCATCGTTGATCGTCTGCCTGCCGGAGAATAACAATGCGCACCTTTCGAAGGCTTGGGCGAATGCGTTAAAGATCAACAGTAAGGCGAACGTTGATGGAAGTGTCACACTGGGCGAATCGATACCGGTTGAGTAGGCGCCCGGGCGTCAGTTTTTTGTTTTTGTGCAATCGTTCGAGGGCTTGGAAATGGCTTTTCCGATGCTCGTAAAGGTCGCCTTCGGGCGTTGCTTTGTTGCAGACACGGGAAACCACACAAACCCGACCGCCACATCCCCCCGGGCTCCCACGGGCACCCCCCCCTCCCGCGTCCCTCAGTTCTGTTGCTCGATCATGCTCCCGAGCACGCTTAAATCGCGAATCACCCGCTTCCGGGTCACGTCCACCGGATTCTCCTCCCGCCCGTACTGCGCGATCAGTTTCTGCACATAATCGAGTTCGGGTCTCGTTGACTGGAAATCAGGCTCGTGATTGGGGAGTTGCTCAAGCGGGATTGCCACGACATTACCTTTCTTCGTTGCTTCAGGGATGCCGTTTACCACAAGAATATAGGCGTACTCATCGAATCCGAATTTTTTTGCGATGTTCCTGGATGAATCAGCTACCTGCTGTGCGCGTTTTGCACTCATCCTCCTGTACGCGGAAACCGAGTCTTTATACTCGATAAAGAGCATCGAATCACGGCTCCAGAGTATGGCATCATATTCGATGGGCTGCGCAAACTTGCGGTGCACCAGCACACCGAACATGATTCCGCAGCACCACTCTGTGTTGAGGCAGGACCGGAACCGCTTCTCGGTCTCAGGGATGTCAGGGCGCGGGACAAGGGTGTATGGTTCGCTTCGAAGTTCAATCATGGGATCGCCAAACGGATTATGGATCACGGTGCATATCAGTATAGTCAAGAAAATCAAAATGGAGACGGCTGCATTCCTTGATTAGAGGATCTGCGGTACTACCCTCAACTCCGATGACGATTACTCGTTTCCCCTGCTCGGCTATCCTTCGTATCACGGGTATAAAATCCTTATCACCGCTGACGATAACAAAAGTCTTGATGAACGGTCTTTCGTAGAGTGTTTGCATAATGTCACAGACCAACATCGGATCTGCAAGACTTTTGGATTTATCCACATCTCCGGTTCTATATTCTGGGGCGTATACCGGCTCAATACCAAATTCAAAGAATTTATACAGATTTTCCACACTGGATCGATCAGTAAGAAGATACACCCGACCAACGACCATCTGCCCTTCTTTGTTGGCAGCCTCGACAAGCACAGCGTAATTGTAGTTATTTATGCCAATTTTCTTGCATCCATCAAGAATGTTGTAGTGATCGATAAATAACGCGACACCTCGCGTCTGGTTGTCTCTCATTCATACCACTTCCAGGTATTCATCGACCAGATCAGACACTCTTCTCCCGCCTTTTGCAAGTTCAAGCAATCCCAAAAGAGCCGGCGGTATTATAAACGTCACAACCTTTGATTTGGTGGAATTAAACAAAATATCGCAAAACCATGAAGATATTTCCATGTAAGTCTGATCCATTGCCAATTCTTTGTTAATCTCTGTTGCCAGGTCGTAATCTCCTTTTTCAATTGCATCCTTAGCATCCTTAACCCGATCGACGTAGATATTGGGATGTTCATATTCCTTGTCGGCAATTTCTTTATATATCCACTCCTCTAAAATATCCCTGTTCTGCTTATTGATTTCGATATTCTCAAAATATATTTTATTCTCTGCGCCAACCGAAACGATACCGGAGATGCCATAATCAAATGGAGCGTATCCACATAACACACCATATTCCTCCTCTATACTAAAAATCCTGTAAAATTTTTCCATCGCTCCAACTCCGAAATCTGCTATAATTTCGTTTTCAAAGGCTTCGTAATCCTCGAATTCAAACCCGAGGACAATTGTCGATGCTAATATCTCCAATGTCAATTCGCCTTTTTCGTCATTGAATTTTATATAATTTTCCATTGGTAAATCATCCACCTTCAAATGAGATATGTATCGATCGACCATCTCTTTTGGAAGGTTCTCCTCATGCATCGCATAGATAAAGCGCTCTGCAGGCTTTTTTAGAAGATCATAAATCCGATCATCGAAACAATAATCACAGTGCAGACTATATCGTGAATAATCTCTATATTTTTCTATATCCACCTTGCCATCCAAAATAATCTTCTTTTGTTTTTTAGTGGTTGACCAATTATCCAGTGACCGATGCAGCGGTTCAACACGCTCATTCACCACTAACGAGCTGCCTGCTATAGTATCCAATTGTTTCTTCATCGACACTGATAATATCTTTCTGATACTATCAGACAACAAAAGTTTATTCTGGGACGCATATTTAGCAAGTTTTAGATACGTGCTCATGGGTAACCTGACGGATTTTGATACACGTTCTGCAAGTTTGAACGGCGTCCACTCAGTTGAGATGTTTCTTGCAGCCTCCAGAATCTCATTCGCGCCGATAAAATCCTTCTGATCATATTTTTCAGCAATGATCTTATTCAGCTCAGATTTGCTTGCTACGCGAATATCCCCATTATCCTTGTAAGCAATTCCTCTTGTCAGATACGCGATCAATTCTGCCGATTTCTCAAACTTCGGGTCGAAGGTGGTTGGGAATGTTATACTTGATTCCATGAAATGTAATACACTTTTGTAATACTTAAACTTTTTGATTTGTAAGGGTTGTTTGTAATTGTTGTCGTGTAATCGATGACCCCATAACCAGTCCGACCTACAGAGATAGCCGCAAATGCACCCTCGCAGCCGCTGTCGCCTCCCTTCCTTGCGGTGTCCGCTTGACAAACCCGATCTGTATTAGGTAGGGCTCTGCGACCTCTTCGATCGTCTGCACCTCCTCTCCGACCGAGATTGCGATATTCTTTACTCCGACAGGTCCCCCATCAAAATCATCGATGATCACGCTTAAAATCTGCCGATCAAGCTCATCCAGCCCCATTTCATCGATCATGAGCATCGTTAGTGCAGCATCGACAACATCCTTCGTTATCACGCCGTCTGCCATCACCTGCGCATAATCGCGGACACGCCTGAGAATCCGGTTTGCGATCCTTGGAGTCCCTCTCGACCGGTGTGCGATCTCTGTTGCACCTGCCCGGTCAATCTCGATCCCAAACACGCCCGAAGACCGGATAACGATCTCTGTCAGCGTCTTCGGATGGTAGAAGTTCAGCCGGCTGATCACACCAAAACGATCCCTGAGTGGCGAACTGATCAGTCCGGTCCTCGTCGTTGCTCCGATCAGTGTGAAGGGCTTTAGATTCAGGCGAACAGAACGCGCGCTCACCCCTTCGCCGATCATGACATCGATCACGAAATCCTCCATCGCAGAATACAGGGTTTCCTCGACGATATGGCTCAACCGGTGGATCTCATCGATGAACAGAACGTCTTTTTCCCCGAGATTCGTCAGAATCGCTGCAAGGTCGCCGGGGCGATCCAGAACCGGTCCGGTCGTTGCCCTGATGTTCACACCAAGTTCGGTTGCGATGATGTGTGCAAGCGTTGTCTTCCCAAGCCCTGGTGGTCCTGAGAACAGGACGTGATCAAGCGGTTCATTTCGTTCTTTCGCTGCTTTTATAAAGATTTGCGACTGTTCTTTGAGCTCGCTTTGCCCGATGAAGTCGTCAAATGTCTTTGGTCGAATCTGCAAGTCGGTTATCTTATCTTTCTCTGTTTTTTCTGGCGTGAGAATTTCCTCTTGCATGGTCTGCTGAATTTGTGATCGAACCCTATCAATACCTTCGGCTGGCTGATCACAGAGCAAAACTTTAATCAGACACTGCTCAAAAGAGATATGAACACAACATATCTTAAAGGTAAATCGGTGGTAAAATGCCCGCGATAATCGAATTAAAGGTCACAGACAGAATAAAAGCCTGCAATGTCCTTCATTCGGCGCTACGAAGAGAATATAAACTGCTTAAAAAGAGCATAGACAGGACAAAACAGAATATCTCGTCGTTTGAAGGCAAATACGACCTGTCTTCGCAAAAATTTTTGAAAGTCCGCTCCAAAATGGGAGACGATCCTGATTTTATCAACTGGTATGGTGAGATCAGGATTCTGGATGCGTTGAATACCGAAATTTCACAAATTACGGAGATACTCGAACAGTGCAGATAGATGATTATTTTGAAGAGGTTATCAAAAAAATCAGGCAGTCACAGATTGTTATATCTGAAAATGTAATTTTTGATAAGAGATCGAGATACTCGGGTCACATAGAGGGATTTTTTGTTTTCATCGACGAAACTGTTTTGTATTTTTCTGAATTTATTGTGATCGAAGATGGTGGGATGATCCCGACAAGACCCTCCTATCGATTTCATTGGCAGGATCAAAATGAATATCTCGTCAAAAGGTACGACAATGCTCCACACTTTCCAGAGTTGAACAACTTCCCGCACCATGTACACTATCCGGATATGGTTGAACCTTTTCGGGAGATTGGGATTGTAGAGATACTGGAGATTGTTGAAAATGAGATTGCGTAACGAATTTGACCATCGCCCGGTCAAAAAGAGGGGGTATAGATACGCAATAGGGTTATCGGTCGCACCCACCCCCTCATATAGTGCAAACCTTTGTGTATGATGCGCCGATAGACATCAGACACCGGACCATGAGAACCATGACGACTGTAGGAATCGCAGACACAACCTTCGCACGTGCCGATATGGCAAAACACGCAATTTCCGAGCTGAAGCGTAACGCATCGGTCAGGATAAAGCGATACACCGTTCCCGGGATCAAGGATCTGCCGGTTGCGTGTAAGAAACTGATAGAAGAGCATTCGTGCGACATCGTGATGGCGTTTGGGATGCCGGGCGCGGATCAAAAGGACAAGGTCTGTGCGCACGAGGCATCGCAGGGCATCATCATTGCGCAGTTGATGACGAACACGCATGTGATCGAGGTATTCGTACACGAGGACGAGGCACCCTCTGATCGTGAATTCGCAGCGCTTGCGGAAGCTCGCGCACGTGAACACGCTCTAAATGTCATCAAACTCATGTTCAAGCCCGATCAGCTCGAAAAAGAAGCGGGAACCGGGCGGCGGCAGGGATATGCGGATGCAGGACCCGCGAGAGTGTGAATGACTGCGCTGCCACAAGCTGCGGACATCTCTGATCTGCTTGCTTAAGAAGAAATACGTTGATTATACGACCTATACGAAACAAAAGGGAAGATGCGGCTGTGATCAGCCCATCTGCACCCTGAGTTTCTCTACCAGTTTCTGTTTGATCTCATCGTTCCGGTCGCCGCCACAGACCATGCCGCGGATGCCGATAATGTCCGGGTTGATGCGTTTTACCATCTCTAGGTCCTCAAACCTGATGGCGCCTGCAAGCGCTGTACGCAGATTAAGATCGCGTGCGGTGTTCACGAACATGGTCAACTCCTCCTCGGTCATGAACTCGAACGCGGACCGTCCGTCTTTGATGCCGGTATCGATCATCACCACATCAACGCCGACTTTTGCGCCGACCTCAGGAAGTAAAAGCGGTGAAATTGAATTTATACGTCTGTAATCGGCGTAAGCGGCTGCTACTGCCATCTTGTTTGGATCACACCTCTTTACTGACTGCACAACCTTTGACAGCAGGTCCTCTGCCTGCTCCGCAGTCTGGATATCATACAATCCGACTTTGATGTAATCGGCACCAGCCGTTGCTGCACCGAGTGCAGCAAGTGATGCTGTGCCTGGTTTGTAATTAAAATCGCCGATCGTTGCGCTGACAGGTTTCTTTGATTCGATCGCCTCGATGACTGCGCTGATCACCCATGGAAAATTCGCGCCGAGCGACCCCTCTTTCGGGTTTTTCACATCGATGATATCAGCGCCGCCAGCGAATGCGGCTTTTGCCTCGTCTGTGTTGATTGGACTGACCAACAGTTCCATAATATGCCTCCGTTTGTGCACCGTTTGCGCCGGTGCGAGATTTGCAAGTACAGATTTGATCACTGTTGCTGTATGTACTTAATGGTGTCGATGTAATGATGTCGATGTGGTCAGTAGTTCCCAGCCCACGGAAAAGCTATGATGACCAAAACCGGCTGGTTGGTTGAGCTGCCAGGAGAGGCTAACATTTAAATCGGTGCGAGACCATACGGTCTCATGGAACGTAAGGCATGTATCATCTGTCATGGCGAACTGGATTCGACACATTACGAAGGATACGATATCTGCACAGAGTGTTTTGACCTGATGGAGGACCTGATGAGCGAGTACTTCCTCAGAACGATCACACGCAGAGAAGCCAGCGTAGCTGATATGTACTCGAAGTATTTGAAAGATAGTATTGAATACATGACAGATTATAAAAAAATTCGTGAGAAATCAAAGAGATATTTCAAAGATGTCAAGGACCGGGTCGAGACCGCGATAGAGGCGGAATCGAGTGAATCGCAGCAGCGGTATCTCGGGCGTCTGCTCTCTGTCCTCCACTGGCTGGATGACAACCCGACATTCTATAATTATTATTTTAGAGAATATTATTCATGCCCGACCTGCGGAGCCTCGATCTTTGAGCACTACAACAAGCAGATGGTCGGCGACTGGCTCATGATCACCTGTTCGGGATGCGACACCGTGATCAAGAAGTACTTCCTGCCAAAGCAGATATGACCGGATGATCGATGATCGAGGAATACGATTTTAATCTGGATCACGTCACAAGTGTAATCAAAGAAAAACGTGCCGGGGTTGTGGGGCTCCAGTTTCCGGATGGTTTCAGGCGGGAAGCGATCAGAATATCAGGGGAGATTGAAAGAAGGGCGGGTGTAAGATGTGTAATATCTGCAAATTCCTGCTTTGGCGCGTGTGATGTCGATACCAGGCTTCTTGAATCGGCAGACATCATGTTTCAGTTCGGGCACGCTCGGATCCCGAACATAACGGTGGAGAATGCACACTTTATAGAGGTCACGTCCCTAACCCGGGTTCTTCCGGTGATAGGGCAGGCAACCCGCGTGATCAGCGACCGTGTCGGGCTTGTCTCGACCGCCCAGTTCGTGCACACGCTCGCCGGTGTGCGGCAGTATCTTGCAGAGCACGGCATAACCGGCGTCATCCACGACGGTGACGGGCGCATCGCGCGTCCCGGGCTTGTTCTCGGATGCAATTTCTCTGCCGCTGCGCCCGACTGCGATGAGTATCTCTACATCGGCACAGGGGATTTTCACGCGCTCGGAGTTGCGCTCGCAACCAAAAAGACCGTTTGGATCGCGGATCCGGTGACAGAAGAGGTCCGGATGCCGGATACTGATCGGATGCTCAGGAAACGCTGTGCTGCGATCGAACGGTCGCTTGATGCGCAGTCCTTCGGGGTGATTGTGTCCACAAAGATCGGGCAGTGCAGGAAGAATCTTGCCTTTGATCTGTGCGCCATGGCAGAGGAGCACGGTCTGGACGCACACATCCTGATGATGGATATTGTCACGCCGGATGCGCTGCTCTCGTTTGATCTCGATGCTTTTGTCAGTACGGCGTGCCCGCGAATCGCAATCGATGGTTCTGCGATCTTCCCGGCGCCGGTGCTGACTCCGGTTGAATTTGAGGTCGTGGTTGGTGAGCGGAGATGGGCGGATCTGGTGTTTGATGAGATATCGTGATCAGCGGGAGTTGATTCGCGAAAAATCGGTCACGAACGCATGGCAAACGCCCCGGAAATCATTTTAGCAGGTCCGTATCGAGTCAGGTCGTGTCACCTTTCCTCAGGTTGGACTTTCACCGAGCTGTGATAGTATGAATTTTGTTCGGCATACGCGTGTCATCCGTGTTAAAATCACGAATTTTACGAATAAACAAATGACACGAATCCGAATTACATAAAAATTTGCTTGCAATTCTTTTGGTCCCATCCAACCAGAAGAAATTGAAAAGTGTCTTTTTATGGTGCCGTGCTTCTCTTCGTTCACTCCCGCCCTTCCAGCGCTCTCTTCATCACCTCGATCGCGCACAGTTCCCCGCACATCGAACATGCATCGCTGCCACTCCCTCTTGCCTCATGAATCGATCTCGCACGCTCGCCATCGATTGCGCACTCAAACTGCGCATCCCAGTCAAGACGCTTTCGTGCAAGCGCCATTGCCCGGTCCTGCGCAAACGCACGCCCACGCACGCCCGGTTTCACGAGATCGATGACGTGGGCGGCAATCTTTGTGACGATCGTCCCATCCCTGATCTCATCGCTGGTCGGGAGCGCGAGATGCTCGGCGGGCGTGACCATGCAGAGGAAATCCGCGCCATACATGCCTGCGATTGCGCCGCCGATCGCACCGGTGATGTGGTCATAACCCGGCGCAAGATCGGTGACGAGCGGACCTAACAGATAGAGCGGGGCAAAATCGCAGATCTGTTTCATGGTGCGCACTCCCGGCTCGATGTCATCCATCGGGACATGCCCGGGACCCTCGACCATGCACTGGACTCCGGCTGCCCTTGCACGCCTGACCAGCCTGCCGAGCGCGACCACCTCGGCAAACATCGCAGGGTCGCTGGCATCGGCGATGCAGCCAGGACGCATGCCATCACCGAGGCTGAGCGTGACATCGTACTCACGCGCAATCTCGAGCAGATAATCGTATTCAGCGTAAAACGGATTCTCGCAATCATGGTGGAGCATCCATGCGATGGTGAGCGCTCCGCCGCGGCTCACCACATCCATTATGCGACCGCTCTCTATGAGGCAGTCGATCACGTGCCGGTTTACGCCCGCGTGAATCGTCATAAAATCCACGCCGCGCTCTGCATGGCTCCGGACCGCATTAAAAAGATCATCAGAGGTCACATCTGGCAGCGGCGTGCTGCTGCAGACCGCACGGTAGATCGGGACCGTGCCAACGGGCGCGCTGGCCGCATCAAGAACACCACATAGCACAGCATCCGGATCGCCGCCTGTCGATAGATCCATCACAGCATCAGCGCCGTACCTGACTGCTACACGCGCCTTTTCGATCTCCTCACCGACATCCGCGAAATCAACGGATGTCCCGACATTGGCATTGATCCTTGTGCGCATGCGCTCGCCTATGCCGACAGGTGCTGCTCTCGAGCAGATATTGCCCGGGATCACAACACGTCCTGCCGCAACCAGACGCCGCAGTTTTTCGGCATCGATCCCTTCAGCCTCTGCCACGCATCTGATCTCTTCGGTGATCTCGTGGTTGCGAGCACTGTCGAGTAACGTCATCCGGTCTCGCCCCATCACACATCCACCCGGATAGAAACACCCGGTTCTTTAGCGATTCTGGCAAGATGGAAGATCTCTTCTGCCGGAAGCGGGATCTCAAAGTCAGAAGTAGTATAACTGTCTTTTCCCATCCTTTTAGCAGCCTCGATCAGTCCGGACACCATTCTTGGCTCATCGTACAGAAGATATCCCGAATCAGACGAAACAAACCGCAGATTGGGGTACTCCTCCGAAAGTACGTACAGGAGACACGCACGGTACTCCCTGTTGATATACATGTCAAACTCCGATGATACGATTCCGTTTCGGTCAATCTCCTTTAAGACATCTGATGAGTACCGTTTGAGGTCGTTCTTGATCGATTGTGCTTTCTTTCGGCACAGATAGTCCTTGATGCCCATCCGCTCAAGTGTGACATCGATCTTCTGCGCCGGAAGCACTGCCGTGCCCTCGTACTCCCGGTACTCCGCGGCGCCCACTGTCAGCAGGTACCGCCCATCTCCCGGATTCTCGATTGTGGCGCCCCCGTCCTCGCCTGTTACGTACCTCAGAGTCACGCCGATGCCGCTTTCGCGCATCAGAGTTACATTCGCGCATTCGATTCCGTTTCCTTCGACATCAGTGACTGTGATCGGCAGCGGGTTCTCGATCACCTTTGCACCCTCCGCGAGACGGAGCGTCCGGTCACTGGCGCTGTATGTCGCATCAGAATGGTAGTAATCGTACAGGCGCAGGAAGTCGTCAGGGTGCGCAACCTTCAGATCGCCTTCTGAAGCCACATCCTTAGCCATCAGTATCTTCCGTATCTGGCGCCCGACTGTCCGGTGATAGCTACTCAACATCTTGTATGCCTTGCGACCTGTGTCCAGCGCGGGAGCCAGTTCATAGACCATGGCTGCAAACGATTCGGCAGCGTGCCTGACACCATCACCATCCCTTGCATCTTCTCTGTTCAGTGTGAATTCCTTCTCTGCAAGCCCGCTTTCCTTCCAGAAGTAATCAGGAGGCATAAACTCTCTTATACTATTCTCTGTGCTCGATATTTCACCATGCATTCTGTCAACGACCGACTGGCACTGTTCCACGAACACATCTCCGATCTCTTTGAGTCTCACGAGTTTTTCAGGACTTGATGCGTCAAGCACTTCTTCTTTAAGCTCTGTAAATTTTTCATGATCCACGACACCGATTGCAATATCGAGAGCCTCGAGCAGCGAGTCCCGATATGCCTGAAATTCCTCTTTTGTTGCGGTCTTCAGCGCAGTGATGCCCTCTTCAAGCGTGGATACCGCTTCCTCGTAATCCTGCGCCTGTATATGCTCTTCGACCTGCACACCATGCATGCCATGCACATCGGACGGCAGATCGGCGGCGTGGGCTGCAAGCTTCTCTGCACCATCCGCGCACTTCCGCAGCGCATTTTCAGTATTAGTCTTCAGTCGATCCAGATAATCAACAATTTCTTCGAGATCCTTATCTGGCAGCGTAAGAGAGTCCATTTCAGAGAGATACGAGGCAAGATCGTATCCTGCAGCATTGAGTGTCTCGAGTTTCGTGCGTGCGTCATCGGTGCGCCCGACCGCCTCGTCATACAGCCGATCAATGAAATCCAGCCGCACCTGATCAAGATTCTGACCGATGCCCCTGATCGCAAAGAGGGTCACGCCTTTGATGATTTCCGAGTCGCAGTCAACCGTCTGGCTATCAGGATCGATGCTCCCGCCGCTGCTTTCTATCGCACCGCGGGCAGCCTCCATCTCGACTGCGCTCTGCTGGATGGTGATTGCATGAACGTCCTCGAGCTCATGCATCCGGCTGCGAAGATGGAGAAAATCCCTGCCGATGTCGCGGAGTTCACGGATCTTCACGCGGGCAGCCGGGTCCTCGAGCCGCCGCTGTTTCACTGATTTGATGTACCACGCCGACGCGATGATGATGGCGGCTGGCACGCCGATGATCGCAAACGCAAGCGCAATGTCGGAACCCGCCTGTAAGAATAATGCGACCGCTATTATACCTACCAAAAGCACAGACAGGACTGCAATGGCAATATTCCGTACATCCTTGTTCATCGTTCTGATTCTTATCGGCAGAACTTAAAACCCTATCGTAGAATGGTCAAAGAATAAATACCGTCGGGAATATAGATGTATTATGGTGGAACTTGGAAGAACCGGATGGGACATCGACCGGGTGCTAACGGTCATCCTGCTTATCTCGATCATTGTCTCGGTCTGCATGGTCGTCTATGTCATCGTAACGCCCAAACAGGGCGAGAAGTTCACAGAATTCTATATTCTTGGCATAGACGGGATGGCAGACGAGTATCCCACGCAGCTTACGGTTGGAGAGGATGGAAAGTTGATTATAGGCATCGTAAATCACGAATACACCAATGTTTCGTATCGGCTGGAAGTGGAACTCGATGGGGTGGTCATACACACGGAACAGATCGATCTGGCGCATGATGAAGTATGGGAGGAGCCGTTCACGTTCAAAGCAACTGCGGAAGGGAATGACCGGAAGTTGGGACTGCTGCTGTACAGAGAAGGGGCAGATGCGGCGTACCGGTCGCTTCATCTGTGGGTGGATGTCGCGCCGCGGGGTGACGGGGTAATGATAGTCTTAAATAAGATCGTGGTGACGGTGCTATGATGAATCCTCCTCTCGGACTTGGCTGGGGAACCCCAAAACCCCAGAGCCGCAATCATCCGGTGGACTGGGGGCTGAACGGTGAGCGAATTAAAGAGATATTAAAATCATTAAAACAATCCCAATCATGACCCAAGCAAAAAAAATCCCCTGCGAGATTATATCGATTAGAGAAGGCAAGACATGGAACAACGTCATCGTGCGGCAGAAATCAACAGGTAAGCAGATGTTCTTTGGCAAGGTAAAGAAGGATCTTGACATTGCCGTCGGCGATGCCGCGTATATGGAGGTTGAGGCTATGGCATCCGAGCTTCCTGAAACTCCGCTGCGTGTGACGCTCTACGATAAAAGCGGTACGAAGATCGACTGGGTAATTATACAGCCGACCATGTTCGATGTCGGCAGATGATGCAGATGATCATTCTTGCTTGCCGGCAATTCCGGTAATCACGTCGCCACGCGTGACGATGCCTGCCAGCACACCCTCCTCGATCACAGGCAGCCGGTTGATCCGGTGATTCACCATCAGCGTACTGGCAGCCTCGATCGAATCGTCTGGCGAGATCGTGTGCACGCGTTTTGTCATGATCGTGCGCACGGGTTTTGCACCCACGTCCTCAAGCGCCTTCTTTGCATCCTCCCATCCGATCAGTTCGCGTAAAGGTATCTCAATGATCTCAAGCGGGCTTGGGAGCCACAGAGTTCGGTCGTGCTCTGGAATTTCGAGCAGCTTTAACACGTCTGACTCGGTGACGATTCCAGCCAGCCGGTCACCATCCATCACCGGCATGCCGCTGATGTTGTGCTGCTTTAATGCTGCTGCCGCGGTTCTGATGGTGTCGTCGATCTGGCAGGTGATGACCCGGTCATGCATAACCTCTCTGACGTTCATAGGGAGGGTGTTTCTGGTTCATCCGGTGTATTCCTTTCGGTGATGTGATACGCGATTCCGCCGATATTCGGATTTGATCCGAAAATAGTCATGCAGCCAAGGTGACCTTGGGGGACTCATGAGCGATTAACGCTTCCAGATATAATCAAGTCTGCTATTCTTGATACGGGCAGTCCACGAGGCATGACCAAAAACAGGATCAGATCAACACCGCGTTGACGACCCCTTCCTGCCCGGGTCGGTTGGTCACCCGTGCAGAACCAAGCTCGGTTTTGATGATCGCACCTCTGGTGATGATGTTACGCCTTGTATAGTACTGGTTCGCAGGATTTCCTTCCACGGTCTCGATCGTGGTTTTGCGGGTCGTGGTCTCCTTCGGATCGGTCACGTTCGCCACATCACACCGGTACAGGCGCATCTTCTGATTTCCGCCAAAGGTACGCACCTTCCTGCTGCGCGTCGCTGCAAGATGAGTGTCAGTGGCATCACGTCCATTTTCGAACTTCCGTTTTCCGCGGTTTCTTCTATCTCTGCCACCGCTTGGCTTGCGTCTTGATTTTCCTTGCCATTTCATGATTTGTTTCTCCTATTTGGTGTTAGCGTCCCGGCCGGGACTCGAACCCGGGTCTAAGGCTCCGCAAGCCCTAAGGATATCCGCTACCACATCGGGACGCATCACCTTTGTGCTCGCAGATTATTAAAGGTTGTCTGCCCATGCCCTGGCACCTGTTTAAAGTCGCCTCTGATTTACCGCAAACCACACCTGTCCTGGCACATGTTTTTTCTCAAACTGACCGGAAGAGACCAAAGAGTGCCCGCATGACAGGAGTCTCATTTATATCGAGTCAGGTCACATATATTTGCATGGAGCAACCGTCCCAGAAATCAGATCTGTCCCGGATATATCATGACGCGGGCGGCATCATCAACTCGGTATTCCACGAGGTCGAGAAGGTCATCGTTGGTCAGAAGGATACTGTGGAACATCTGTTGATAGCGATACTGAGTAACGGACATGCGCTTGTGGAGAGTAACCCGGGACTTGGGAAGACGCTCATGATCAGCACGCTGTCGAAGGTGATGGACCTGTCGTTCAGCCGGATCCAGTGTACCCCTGATCTAATGCCATCTGACATCACCGGCACGTTCATGGTGGAAGAACACGCCGGGGAAAAACGATTTCGGTTCGAGCGCGGTCCGGTCTTCGCAAACATCGTGCTCGCAGACGAGATCAACCGTGCATCGCCAAAAACGCAGAGCGCACTCCTTGAAGCGATGCAGGAAAAGCAGATCACTGCCGGAAACGAGACTTTTAAGCTGGATATACCGTTTTTCATCCTTGCAACCCAGAACCCGATCGAGATGGAAGGAACGTTTCCGCTGCCAGAGGCGCAGCTCGACAGGTTCCTGCTGAAGATATTGATGGACTATCCTGCTGTCGAGGATGAACGCATCATCGTGGATCGGTACACATCCGCAGTCGAACCAAGCGTGCAGCGTGTTGTCAGCAGGGATGCGGTGCTAAAGCTGCAGCGTCTGACACGAGAGATCCCGATCTCAGAGGAACTCAAATCCCATGCGATCAATATCGTGACTGCGACCCGTAAATGGAACAACATCGAGTACGGCGCATCGCCCCGCGCCTCGATCGCTCTGATACTGACGGCAAAGGCGAGAGCGTTGATTCGCGGGCGTAATTACGTATCCAGCGAAGACATTCATGCGATGGCTTATCCGGTCCTGAGGCACAGGATCATCCTGAAGTTTGAAGCCGAGCGGACAGGGATCACGCATGACCACATAATCGCCGAGATTATCAAGAACACGAAATAGGGAAATCGGGGCGGGGTTTTGTGGTGATCGAACATTTGCTTTGATATGCATGACGTGAGCCGTCTACTAATACTGATCTCTGCGCAAAAGGTGTCAACGTGTATCGGTGTTGAGCGGTACAACTTCACAGTAGTTCCGAAACACACCCGGGGTTCCGAATCAAAAGTGAAACTTCACCCCCGCCGCACGCACCCGATCCCTGAGAGAATCGCCTCGACCCTGCTCTCGACCTCATCAGGGTTGTGATCGCCAAGAATCTCGATCCGGAAGGTTGCGCTATGCTTTGGCTCATACCGGTCGATCACATCCGCACCGACCACACCATCGCCACCCATCCCGGTTATCACATCACACACCACAGACGGATCTGCGCGGTCAGGCAGTATGACTGAAATATCCCGCCTCGACCTGCGCAGATTTGCAAGTTTCCAGTCGTATAACTCGGAATCGCTGAGCAATCTGATGTTTTCGATCTTCAATTCAACAGACTTCCGCGCTTCTTCCATGATGATGGTTCTCGGAGTGACCTTTGTGATGATACCGACGTGCGTCACCCCTGAACGCAGATGCAGCACCGCTTTCTCGCTGCCGATCGAGCGAATCATCTCCTCGATTTCCGCAATTTTCGCATTGATCAGCTTATCAGACCGCTTTAGCGCAGATTCCGTGTCTCCGAAGTGGGATGCCGCATTCTTCATCAGATCATAGAAATCCTCGACAGAATTACTGCTGACGAGCTCTGACAGGCGCATGCACTCGGTGATGAACGCTTCACGCACCTCTGCGACCGCCGGGTTGTTCGTCTGGATCATTGCGTACAGATGCGGGTTCTGACCGAGTATTCTCCCGACAAAATCGAGCATAATTTCATACACAGGACTCATGAACTTTCTTGACTCGGAAACCTCGAAATCGAGACTCCGAAATGTCGATCCGATGCTGATGTAAGCGAAATGGGTCAGCCCCTGCACCACTGCCATGACCCGGTCATGCGTCTTTGCATCCACGATCTCGACGTTCGCACCCTCGTCCTCGAAGAGATCGGTGATAACAGGAAGCCACCGTCCGCATCTGCTCGAAGGCGTGATCATCACAGTCTGCCCGCGGATGTCAGGGATGCTCGGACCAAACATCGGATGCGTGCCGATCACCTCGACGCCGTCAGGGGCAAAACGCTCCATCGCATCAAGCGGACTCTTCTTTATCGAGGTCATATCCATGAGAAGACTCCCGCGGACCATCTTCGGAGCGATCTCTTCAATCGTAGCCTCGGTCACATCGATAGGAACCGAAATCACGACGATGTCGCTCTCACGGATCGCTCTATCCTGGTCGTGCGCATACATGGCACCGAGCCGCTGTGCAATATCGACCCTGCCGCTTCTGCCCCGGACTGCGACCTCATGCCCGAGGCGACTGAAGAACCGTGTGAACCACTGTCCGAGTTCGCCTGTGCCGCCGATGATTAGAATCTTCATGGATGCTCCTTCTATCATTTCGCGGGTTGCTAAAGATAACCTTTGTGTCAGGCAGGACGCGTGTTCGCTCTCACTCCCCCTCTCTGGTTGCCAATCCATTTCTAAAATCCGATGTGTGAAGACGGCGCTTCAATCGAATGGGCGGTTGGGATATTCGGGATGACCGAGGGCATGCCCGGGGTGCATCAAAGAGGTGTGTTACATGCCCAGACACAGCGAGAAAACGGACCTGAGTGTTCCAGTGTTCCAGCCTTTCCTCAAGGCTTGGATTTTCACCGAGCTGTGACAGTATGAATTGGCTCTCTGCTAATTCGCGTTGCAAGCACTTTTTCACCCTTCCAGAGGATCCGGTTATGGTAAGGAAAATTAAACCACAGAGAGCACAGAGGAACACAGAGAGCTGTTATTTTTCTCTTTCGATCCCTCTGTGCACTCTGTGTCCTCTGTGGTTTTCTGAAACCTTATTTCGAAGATATAAAAAGTCTCCGGGGGTTTCGTCACTGCAACGCGAGATATCAAAGACCC
>JAUWHQ010000143.1 GCA_030605805.1 Methanosarcinales archaeon
GGATTAAGCGCTCCAAGTGTGAAGACTGCGTTCTCACCCTTGTTTATAGTATCCTTTGTGCTTTGGAAATACACAGTTGGACCTTTTGCTGAAACCGGGATAGGCACATCTTTAAACAGAACTCACAGCAGAGATTATCCCTGCGATCTCGATGACCGTTCCGACAACAAGCGTTGACTTCGGGAAGGTTGGAGCAGGAATGAGTTCCGAGAATCGGGTCATCACGGTTGTGAACACTGGAGCCGGATCTGCAAAGGTCTCTGCGATGCTGCTTGAGGCTGGTGCTGGCTTCTACAACGAGTCGCTCAGGCTGAACGGCTGGGATATCGGTGGTTTCTCGGCAGTTGTGCCATCAGACACATCCGATTTCCGGTATGAGTATGAAATTGTCGCAAACCTTGTGGTGCCTGACTGGGCAGGAGGGACATACGATGGAACGATATTCTTCGTTGCGCAGAGTGATTCGTAGGGGGATAATCCCCCTCGTCCTTCTTTTTTTGCTGATCCCGCAAGCGTCAGGGATTGGTGTCGGCGCATCACCCGACAGAATCGAGTTTGGCGTGGTGAGCCAGAGGGACGGCGCGATACGAGAACTGTATGTGATCAATACTGGTGATGAGGCAGAGCGGGTTCTGCTCACAGTGGAAGGGGTGGATCTTATCGTGGATCCGCAGGAGTTCGATCTTGATGCAAAGGAGAGCAGAGCTGTGAGCGTCTCGATCGATCATGCGGAGGCTGGCGAGTACGACGGGAGCATACTGATCACGGCTCGTCCATCCGGAGATGACGCAGGTGGGCTTGGTCTTGGAGCCGGTGTCAGGGTGCCGGTCTCGTTTGTTGTGAAGGGTAGCAGTTATATCAAGTTCCTGGCTGCTGAGGGGTTGTTGATCGCCATTGCGGCTGCCATGCTGTTGTGGATGAGGCGTTCGAAAGTGTGAACGGTGTTTTAGGTTTTTTACACTAAACCTAACCTTTTTAGGGTAACTTATTTCCATACCTAACATCTTACTATTCTAAAACAGAAAAAGAGGTGTTATCATAGATTGTGAATGCAGCGGGAGATGCGCTCATTGTAGATGCGAAGGAGCACGGGCGGCGGATGAAGAGGTTGATGAAGAAGAGTAAAAAACCCGCTCGATACGACAGGGAATTTAGCCGCGAGGAGTGGGCGGGCGTGAGATCGGAGATGGTTTTGATCCGGTTGTTTGCTCTCTATTTCTGGTGGAATATGAAAGACCTCGAGAAACATCTGGAGAAGATAGTCTCGAAAAGCCATGTTATGGATATTGCATGATGAAACATGCCACAACGGCGGAGCAAAAACCAACAATTTCGGAAAAATCGTTTTTTCCTAATAATATTTGGGGAGAGTATTTACGTACCTAATAGACACAGATAATTCCATGCATAAACGATCGGATCGGATAGCCAGGATACTGCTCAGAACCGCAGGCACGTTGTTCCTGATAATCGGATGCGTGGGGATTATTCTACCGCTTCTGCCGACCACTCCGTTTCTATTGCTTGCCGCTGTGTGCTATGCCAGAAGCTCGGAGCGGTGGTACCGCTGGATCCTGACCAACCGCTGGTTTGGAGGATACATCAGAAACTGGCACGACGGAAGAGGGATTCCGATGAAGACAAAGATCCTATCGATTGCATTTTTAATCCTGACGATAGGATATTCAGCCGTTTTTGTGGTTCCGTTTTTCATCGGCAGGGTCGCCCTGATCCTGATTGCGATATTTGTTAGCATACACATCCTCTCCTTCCCGACGCGGGAACCGGATGCAGGAGCATAGCCGAAGCTGCTTCTGATTCAAAATTAATTAAATATAAAAAATAAAGAAAAGAGTCGAGGCAAGCTAAAGCGCTTCAGCAACCTTTGATCCCCATGCTTCTGCGTCTCCGAATGCAGGTTCAACGTCTCCATCGACCTTGAAACTTTCAGTAACGATCAGGGCACCGCTATTCTTGAGTGCATCCTCGAGAATGTCCACTGCCTCGCAGAACGTGTCAGGATAATCCTCGCTGTCGCCCGGACCAAAGACCGCTGCCTTCTTGCCTTCCAGAGATACGCCGTCCATCCCATCGTAGAAATCGATGAAATCGTCCTGCAACTCACCTTCGCCCCATGTAGAGCAGCCGAATACGATCGCATCATAATCGGCGAGTTCATCAACGCCTGCGTCTGTCACGTTCTTCACCGTGACATTTGCACCCGCTTGCTTGAGACCTGCTGCCACATGCCCGGAGAGCGCTTCTGTGTTTCCTGTGGTCGAACCATATATCAAAACGACATTTGCCATTCTTGTACCTCCCTTCATTCTATGCATTTTGAATAGAGATTAGAGATGTGTGTGGTAGTTAGGTAAATAAATAACAAACCCTAACAAAATTAGAAAAAACTGTAAAATCCGAAATTGATTAGGTTTTAAGATAAGATTTGAAATCTTCGGTTTTATTCCAAAATTCTAACTTTATTCGGATTCCTGTCCAAAACCTAATTTTTTTAGGGTAGATTATTTATGTACCTAAATGGTATAGATATGAATTAGGATAACCTAACACAGGTGATGATATGAGGTATCTGGTTCACAGAATCGCGAGGTGCATCGCAGCAACCATTGCAGGCAGGAAACCAGCAACGCTGATGAACATCTCCAATGACATCGGAGGGCTGCTGGATACATGGGATCGTTACAGGGCAGATATCTTTATCGGATCTGAAATCAATTATTATGAGTTAAAAAGGACAGATAAAAATGCAATTGTTCTATTTTTCAATCATAATCGGTTGAACGAACTGTTGAAGAACAAATCAGTGAAGAAATTCCTGTCCGAATGCGGATACGAGTCTGATTCCATCGACTACGTACTGGACACGCTCAGGCACAGATATGCCACAGGCAGGTGCCCTCCCGAGATCGGGATATTCCTCGGCATTCCGCTGAAGGACGTTAAAGGGTTTATGGGCAGCAATTCCCTCCGGAATACAAAATGCGGAATGTGGCGGATATATGGAGACCCTGAAACATCTGAAAAAAGAATGAACGAATACCGCCGTGCAAGGGACACGATAACCAGACGGCTCTTTTCAGGAGAGGATCCTGTTAGCATCATCAGAGAGAGCGAATTAGGTTTTTTTGAATAAACCTAATTTTATTAGGGTAGATTACTTGCATACCTAACGATACATCTTATGATCAGACCAGTAAGGTCAATAAACCCAAAAGGGAGGTATATAAAATGAAATCATTGAAAGACGTGGAGCCTGAGACGACGGTGGTCGTCAAGGAGATCACCGGTGGTCTTGATGTCAAAGAGCACCTCGAGGAGCTCGGCGTGAAGGAAGGAGTCGAACTCGATGTGGTGGCAACCGAGCCCGTGCATGTGCACTGGGGACCGATCTCCCTGGCGATGGGAGATCAGGAGATGATCATAGCCCGCGGATGGGCTGATAAGATCTATCTGGAGACGGGAGGGGCGGTACTCCCGCTGCTCCGACTGGAGGAAGGTGACAGAGGAACTGTCAGGTCAATCGAAGGTGGAAAGGATTTCGAAGGTTTTCTTTCCGGATATGGCATCGTAAAGGGAAGCGATCTGACATTCCTGCGCCATATTCCGGATCGTACCGTGGTGTTTGCAGTCGATGGTGCGGAGATTAGAATGGGTGAAGGTCAGGCATCGAAGGTGTTTGTGATCAAGGATGGGAAATCCATCCAGATCAACTACTTAAAAGAGGGTGAAAAGGCTGAGGTGGAGAAGATCGTTGGTGGAACCCACATCAAAGAGAAGTTTGGAGAGCTCGGACTCAAAGAGGGCTCTGAGATAACCCTGCTCAGAAAAGAAACGCCGGCGCCTGCTCCCAGAAGAGGCACATACATACTTGCAAAGATGGGGGAGCAGTTGATCACCATCGGTCACGGTCTGGCTGAGAAAGTGCTGGTCGAGTAGATGAACACGAGCCCGGTGATAAATCGGGCTCAAATACTTTAGGGGGAATGTAATCGTGTCAGAGAGAAGGATATGGGAATTTAAAAATCAAACGGTATGCACAATCCTTGGGCTAACATTTGATGAAAAGGAACTTGGTGCGATTTTCAAGAAACTGAAACTGAGTCAGGACGGAATCACGGCTTATGAGATGCATGGAATCCTTGTTCAGGCATGTGGCACCCAGAACAAAACATCCAGACAGCTGGATAAGATACTGAAGGATCGATTTGAAGAATACAGGGAAGAAGTCAAGCGCATACCCCAGAAGGAGATTTATAGATATATCGAGGATGGAAACGGTATGGATATCCCTCTTCCTGCTCTTGTCTGGTTTGCTGTGCGGGGTCATCATGAAGATATCGACGAGATCGAGGCGATGGTTTTTGCTGTCACACATATATGCGGGCACCGGGCATTGCGATTATATGATGCGCTCAAAAGAGCACTGCCTGATAGCAGACCGGAATATGTTATGAAAGAACTGAACGAGGCTCTGAGATCAAACGAAAAACTCCAGACGAAGTGTAACAGATTGGAATGGAAAAGAGAGCAGTTTAAATCAGAGATCGAATCCATTAAAGAGGATAGATCAAGAATTAATACTGTGATGGAGGAGCAGAAGCAGTTGAACAGACAACTAACAAGCGATCTCAAGAGACTTGGTGGTGAGAGTGCGCTCGGTCAGATCGAGGATCTGAAGAAGGAGATCGATCTTTTGACCGAAGAGGTGACGATATTGACCGATGAACTGCTAAAACGGGGCAGAACATACAATATGACACCCAGTGAACTGGTAGGGATTGATCCGGTTTCGGAATCGGATATTGAAGATAATGGGAATGGTGTTGATCTGAATGGTATGAGGGTGGCTTATGTTGGCGGAGTGGAATCGCTCATGCCGCATTATAGGGATGCGGTCGAATCCCTTGGTGGCACATTCTGCTACCACTGCGGGCGGTGCATACAGGGAAGAAAGGAGATAGAAAACCTTGTTGATGGAACAGATATAATATTCTGTCCTGTGGATATAAACAGCCACAATGCATGTAGCTATGTCAAGAAGGCATGTAAAATGAGAAATAAAAAATGCCATTTCCTTCGCAGTTCGAGCATCAGCATGCTAATCAGGGAACTGGGGAATCATGCTGAAAAATATGATTATACATCATAGCATCGTTGCCCGGCGTTCAAGGGAGGGGATTCGGATGAAGACAACTATCATGTCGATTACCTTGTTCTTCCGCCATTCAATTCCGATTATTGGGTATTTTTTAAAAACCTAACTTTGTTAGGGTAGATTATTTCCATACCTAACATCTTACTATTATAAAGCACAAAAGGAGGTGTGTTATCATAGATTGTGAATGCAACGGAAGATGCACTCATTGCAGATGCAAGGAGCGGGTGGCGGGCGAAGAGGTTGATGAAGAGGAATGAGAAACCCGCTTGATATAACAGGGAATGTAATCGCAAACTTTGTATCTGCTCACCGCAGAGGTCGCAAGAGTTCGCAGAGACTGGTGAAAAACTCTTACACCCTCTGCGGTTAATTTTTTTTGTAGAAAACACGAATCTCACCCGCAGGCTACGTGACTATACAACGAAGCTTAAGAAGATTGGAAGAACTCTGGCAGCGCTTGCGCTGGTAACGATCCTGCTCTCATCGATCGTACCTGTTGCTGCCGGGACTGGTGAGAAGATCGGGATCCTTGTCATCGCACACGGAAGCCCGAGCGAGAGCTGGTGCGCGCCTGTACGGGATGCGGTCGATGAGGTAGATCTGCCGTATCCGGTCGAACTCGGATTCATCGAGTTTGTACCAAATGAGACGATCAATGATGCTGTCGATAGACTCGATGATGCCGGTGCCACGGAGATTATCGCAATACCGCTCTTTATTTCATCACAAAGCAGCCATATTCAGGAGATCGAGTATGTGCTTGGACTTGTGGGTACGCTTCCGATATCAGGCGCACCGCTGATGGCGATCGTTGCGGCGATCGCAATCATCGGACTGATCGGCACAGGACTATGGCTTAAACGCCGTTAGTCCTTCATCATTTTCGGTTTTTTTTCATAATCCTAATCTTTTTAGGGTTTTTGATCAAAACCTAACTTTGTTAGGGCAAGGTTATTGGCTACCTAACATGCTATGACCTGAAAGATGTTTCACCACCAACGAACACACGTTCTGACGCGGTGTACCTGAAAACATAGGAGAAATCAAATGAAAAGAAATGATACAGTAAATCTGCTGATTATAGCACTGGTAATTGCGCTATTGATCGTGCCGCTGTCAGCGACCGCAGAATCAGGAAACATTACCACACTTGCGAATACGACCTCGGATGAGAACGGAAACTACACGTTCTCTGACCTCCCCGCTGGAGATTACGTCATATCTGTGGCATACTACACACCCGCGATGGGTGGCAAATGGTTCACAGGATACACATATACCGGTGTGGGCGATGGAGAAGACCTCACAGGTATCGATGTATGGCTGAGTTTCGGAAGTGAAAGTGAGGCGGATGCCATACTGAACGCAACCATCGATCCGAGCAGCCCCTCTGGCACCTCAACGATCTCAGGGCGGACGCTTGCATATAATAGGTTTGGTGAGGTGGTGCCGATGACGAATGCAACGGTCATCATGAGCAGCTACCTCAAAGGCGATCTCAATGGCGACAATTGTCTCACGTCAGCAGATGCGCTCATAACCCTTGAGATGGCTGTTGGGTCTCGTGAACCCGACCTCGTGGGTGACATGAATTTCGATGGTGTAGTCACATCGCTGGACGCTCTCATGATCTTACAGGCTGCGTAACGTCGAGGAGATTTTAAATGAAAATAAATATACAAAATCATGGAATAACGACTATACTGCTGGTTGTAGCACTGATGCTGCTTATTGCACCGGCGTATGCACAACCCGAGAACATGACCGTGCTTGCGAATACGACCTCTGATGAGAACGGAAACTACACATTCTCCAATCTCACCGCCGGAAATTACACGATCGACGTGGCATACTACACGCCCGCGATGGGCGGCACATGGTTCACAGGAGGCACGAACGCCAGTTTGGGTGATTGCGAGGATCTTACAGGAACAGATGTGTGGCTCTCCTCCGGAAGTGAGACAGATGCGCTCGAAATCGTGAATGCAACGGTCGATTCGAGTGGTCCCTCCGGCACTTCAACGATCTTAGGGCAGACGCTCGCACACGGCATGGATGGTGCGACTACAGTTATGGCAGGCGCAACCGTTCTTCTGGTGAAGATGAATGAGTCAGGAGATGACGGCTCCGCCGATGATGATGACAGTGATCCGCCATTGGCAGATGGACTTGTTCTGCCAGCACCAAACGCGACAACTGGTGCGGACGGAGCGTTCACGTTCACCAATCTGCCGGAAGGAACTTACACAATAACCGCGCTCTCCGGAGATGCAATCGGAAATATCAGTGTAGAAATGGGTGCAGGAGCGCGCATAAGCGATCTTGAGATCTGGTTAAACGATACCGCTGACGGTGCGACTGCAGACGCCACCAGAAACGCGACATACAACAATTCAGGCGGCTCCTACGGCACCGGCTCAATCTCTGGCAGGGTACACAACATCCCAGCCGGAGACTCCGCTCTTGTCACAATCACGAGCTACACCGGAGATGGGAATCTCGGAAGCGTGAATATAGTGCCAAAGATGGTGTTCATCCTCTCATCGCCTGGCGACGTCTTCTTAGCCAGAAAATCGGCGGCGAGCATCGGTCTGAATATAAGCGTGTACGATAGTCACGGAGTCCCTCCGGATCTCAATCTGACGACGTATGACGTGATCTTTGCAGTGCACCTGACAACAAAATCGATTCAGGACGTGCTTGTGCCGTTGATTGAGGCTGCAAATGAGAGCGGCGTTACTGTGATCTGCACGTATCCTGACCACCTGACAAACGTCAATCTCACAGAGCATCCGTACATCATGGAGTACTGGGGGAGCTGCAACGAAAGGAACATGGAACAACTTTTAGTCTATCTCGGTTGCGAGTTCTGCGGTCTTTCCGGTCTGATCGAAGAACCTGAGATCACCCCTGATGACGGAATCTATCATCCGGATGCGGACAGAATCTTTGAGAACTTGACTGCGTATCTCGAGTGGTACAGCGAGGATACAGGGGATCATCACGTCTACAATCCGGATAACCTGACAATGGGGATCGTATTCTGGAAGTCACGGGAAGGGACCGGTGAGATCGGTGTTGTGGACGCGCTCATCAGGGATGCAGAGGCGCGAGGAGCAAACGTAATCCCGGCATTCCAGCCATTCCTGCTCTTTGAAGAGAACCTGACCATGATGTTTATGGATGGCAACGAGTCCGCTGTCGATGTTATGATCGATCTCGGGCTCGGGATGGGTCCGCTCACTGTGATGGTCAAGAAGCGGGAGTATCT
>JAUWHQ010000141.1 GCA_030605805.1 Methanosarcinales archaeon
TCTATTATTTAAATTTTTTTATGTATAACGTTTTCGGTGTTTGTGAAGTGCGAGCTTAGCGAAACAAACACTGTAGTAGGCGGATTGCAGAATCTTATATGCTAATTCCCAATTGAAAACATAAAGCATCAATTATCTCTTGTTGTGCTTCCAAATCTTCGATTTTACCTATCTCTCTAATCAGACGTCTCTTATCAAGTGTTCTAATCTGATAACAAAGCACGATAGACTCCCTATAAAGTCCTCCAATTTCAGCAGGTATTAAAACCTCATTAGGATAAATTCTTCTATCTAGTTTTCTTGAAGTTATTGGGAGGGCATTCACTACCGGCAAAATTTGGTTTATCTCTTCCTCACTTATCACAAGAACAGGACGAGTCTTTCCCTGTTCAGAACCAATTATCGGATCAAGATTAGCAATAAATATATGCCATTTATACCCCATCTTCTTATACCCATCCTTCTGAATCAACAGTCGTGAAATCTTCAGACACATCTATAAGATCATCAAGAAAAAGATTATCTCTTACTGCTTCTTTTAACTCTTCGATTTTTTGTTTGAAACTATCTGGCCTCTTTTTAATAATCAAAATCACCTCCACTGTTTCATTTTCAGGCACATAATGAGGAATCTTTATCCCTATCTCATGATCTTTCGGTATTCTCACAATTTGTTTGATTGCTTCCATAATCTTATTCACCTTTCATTTTGCTTATCAATCCATATTCAAACCGGATTCATATATGCCTTTCTGATCGAACTTCAGTCATCACTTACTTTTCTTACCCCTATCCTGTCTTAAGTCACCAAACCCCGCACTTAAGTACAGAGCCTGTATATCGCGGTCTCGCGTGGACTTTGCCGGTGTCTTGCATGTAATCAGACAGCGGCAAAATCATGCATCGATCGTGGCAGAATTCCCCTCGTTCCATGCTGGACACATCGAAACTCAACCCACATAAAACCATCTCACGGGGGAAGGGCGCTAACACCGCGGGCGATCACATGACCGCCCCGACTAAACCACTTCCATCGTCGATGGCGGCTTTGTCGCAATGCCGTACGTTACGCTCACGACACCAGTTACCTCGTTTGTTATCCGCTCAGCAAGGCGGTCCAGCAGGTCATAGGGCAGCCTCGTCGGTCTTGCGACTCTTGCATCGACGCTCTCCCAACATCTGATCTCGATCTGCATGCCAAAATCCCGCGCTCCGTTCCGGATGCCGGTAACCCGGTCCTCATGCAGGATCGCCATATACTGAAAAGCCCC
Source organism: Methanosarcinales archaeon (assembly GCA_030605805.1). Lineage (GTDB taxonomy): Archaea > Halobacteriota > Methanosarcinia > Methanosarcinales > Methanogasteraceae > Methanogaster_D. Next base: position 1,272 of record JAUWHQ010000141.1, read on the forward strand.
GGTATCTGCCAGTTCGTCCTCGGTGATCGCTGTTGCTTGCCTGACGGTCTCGATCCGCTCGGGGGTGGCTTCCCCGATCACGCGGGCAGCAAGAGCCGGTCCCGGAAACGGCATCCTGTTGTAGATTTCCTCTGGCAAGCCAAGGGCTTCTGCAACCTTCCGCACACCATCCTTTCGCAGCTGTATCAGCGGTTCTATGATTTTGTATCCGAATGCCTTCTCAGGATCGATTCCGAGCTGCTCAAAGACATTGTGCTGCCTCTTGATCCCTGCAACGGTCTCATCCACATCGGTTAAAATCGTTCCCTGCAGGAGGTGTTTTGCTCCGCTTTCCTTAACAAGTCTGCCAAAGACGTCCCTGTAAAATGTCTGGGTGATCGCCTCCCGCTTCTCTTCTGGATCGGTGATTCCGCGCATCGCATCGAAGAACTCGGTTCTGGCATCGATGATCTCCACGGTAACGCCAAGTCTTTTGAATACCGAAACGATCCACTCAGGTTCACCCTCTCTCATGATGCCATTATCGATGAAATACGTCTTGAGGCGGTCTCCAAGAGCGCGGTGCCCCAGCATAGTGACAGCAGACGAATCAACGCCTCCGGAGAGTGCGTTTATCGCAAGACCGTCGCCGACGGTTCCGGATATCGCATCCACTTTTTGTTCTATAAAATCTTTTGTATTCAAAGTTTTTGCAGTTATTTCTTCCATTGTGCTATTCTCCATTCGGTTGCATTATATTGGCAATCAAAACGCTATCAGGATATTTAAGTTTATACCCGGTCAAACCACCGTTCTCCGAGAATCAGTATCGCACGCTCGATATCATCCTCGCAGAGTTCCACGTCCCCTCTGCGATGCATCAGGATCCGCGATATCACCCCGGCATCATCATGGTCAAGCGGCAGATCCAGTTCAAAGAGATACGAATCGTAACGGTGCGGATCGGTCACATACACTCCCCTTTTCATCATCAGATGCTCGATTAAGAATTTGCAGGCGACATAGCAGTCAAAATAATCCTTTGACCATTTTGCTCTTCTGTATGCGTGCAATGCGAAATCGAAGTAACGCCGGACGACCTCACCTGACGGCATGGCTGCCCGCATCCTGCATCGCTCAATATATCCGCTGCCAATGACCGGTTCTCCTTTGAGCACATTCAGATAGAAGGGATTTCCGATCGAAAGGTTCTCTTCAAACGCCGCAGTTGTTACGAACGTGGGATCGATGTCGGCATCGATAACACATAGTACATCCACAATTGAGCTGCTATCACCCAATTCTTCGAGCACGATCAGAACATCGATATCCCTGTACTCGTTTTGCCCGATAAAACTCCCGAACAGGATTGCAGCCGTTACGCCGAACTCCTGAAGGTTATTCCTGATCGCACCCCGTGTATCCATATCACCCTCACCCTCACCCGATCCGGCGCAGCAGCTCCTTGGTGCCCATCGCATTCACCACATCACCCGGTTCCAGCCATGCCCTGCGAGCGACATGCACACCGAACTCCATGTAACCGAGATGATCGATTGAGTGCGCATCCGTGCCTATCGCAAGCATCACCCCCGCCTCCTTCGCTTTCCTTGCGTTGATGTCGCTCAGATCGAGGCGGGACGGGAATGCATTGATCTCGAGCGCGGTTTCGGTCTCAGCCGCAACCTCGATCGCCCTGTCGATATCGATCTCGTAGCCCACTCGCTCGCCAAGCAGCCTGCCTGTCGGGTGCGCGAAGATATCGACATGTCCGTCTTCGATTGCCCGCACGATGCGGGAGGTCATCGTCCGTCTGTCCTGACTAAAACCGGAATGCACCGCTGCAATGACGATATCAAGCATCTCAAGGACGTGATCCGGGTAATCCAGCGTCCCGTCCGCACGGATGTCCACTTCGCTGCCGGCAAGAACTCTGAAGCCGCTGGAGCTCTCACTGGCATCGTTGAACGCATCGATTTCGTTTATCTGTCGTATCAGGCGCTCTTCGCTAAGTCCGCCCGCTATCCCTCTCGATCTCGAATGATCTGATATGCAGAGGTATTCATACCCCCTCCCAATGGCAGCCTCCGCCAGTTCGGGAATGCTGTTTGCGCCATCGCTCCATATCGAGTGGACATGGAGATCGCCCCTGATGTCGTTTCCTGTTACGAGGTCCGGCAGCGTGCCCGCTATCGCCGCCTCGATCTCGCCTCTGTCCTCGCGCAGTTCGGGAACGATGAATGGCAGCCCGAGCCTCTGGTACACCTCCTCTTCTTCGCCGCATGGTGTCAGCATCCCGGTTTCCTGATCTGTGATGCCGTATTCGCTGAGTTTAAGCCCTTTCCTGATCGCGATTTCCCTGAGTCTGATGTTATGCTCCTTTGATCCTGTGAAATGCTGGAGCAGCGATCCAAACGAGTGCCTGTCAACGATTCTCAGATCGATCTGGATATTGTTGAAGATCACCGATGCTTTTGTGGCACCGCTCCCGATCACCTCGGTGACCCCCGGCATCGATCCGAACGCCTCGATCACTGCCTCCGAATGGTCGGCATCAGATGTTGCAATGAAATCAATGTCGCCAACAGTCTCCCTGTGCCGCCTCAGACTCCCTGTTGCGGTGACGTTGCTTGCGTACGGACATCTTTTTAGGTATTTCATCACGATCTCAGCAACCGGAAGTGCTACACCGAGAGGGGTTCGCTTATCCATCTCTTTTGATCTTCTGATCGCAAGGAGGATCTTTTCCTCGGACTTCTCGCCCATCCTCGGGAGTTTTCGCAGCTTGCGCTCGATCGCCGCTTTTTCGAGTTCATCGAGCGTTGTTATGCCGAGTTGTTCGTGAACGAGCCGCACCGTCTTCGGACCGATGCCAGGGATATCGAGCAACCCGAAGACATCACCCGGAATTTCGCTCTTCATCTCCTCGTAACGCTTGCATGTGCCCGTTTCAAGGATTTCTGCGATCTTTTTGGCGATTCCTTTTCCCACGCCCGGTATCGCCTCGAGTTTTCCATCTCCGGATAGCTGTTTGATATCCACGTCAAGGCTTTCGATGTTTCTTGCGGCTTTCTGGTACGCCCTTGTTATGAACGGATTCTCGTCAAGGAACTGCGAGAGCGTCGCCATCCTGTAGAAGATCAGAGCGACATCCGAATTGCCAAGGATTCTGCCCATCAGCCGATAATCTGGCGGCAGGTTCTATAACGTTTGCTCCTGGCAGGGGCAAGATACTGCGTCATTATGGGTTTGCTCAAAGCCCCAGTTCTCTCAGTTTCTCTGATCCTGGTTTACCATCTTCCCATCCGCGAAGTTCGTAATACTCTGGAAGCATCCGATCCAGATGCGATACGTGACCTCCAGAGGGTCCATCCGGCATCGGTTCGTCGAATCTCTTCGGCAGCGTATCATCCTTTTCATCCGGTCTTGCAACCGTCACCTTCTCAATTGCCATAAACCGCGATCGCTTTCAGTTTCTTGCTGCCCATGACAGCACCCATGCCGGTCCACCCAAAAATCACGCGGTGATGCAGCCGCACCACAGAGTTTGAGGGCAAGCCTTCAGGCAGGCTTTTTGGAAAAATTGAACTTAAAACCGAGTGGATAGAGCAAATAGGTAAACAGGGCAGGGTACCTAAAGCCCTGCCCACCATTTTCGTACTCTTTGATTACAAAAAGAGTATTTACACCATCTGCATGCCAAAGGACTGCAACAGTACGTGAGGATTGGCTGTACCGCTTGCAATCGTCTTCTTGCTGTTAAGTTCGTTTACGATAATCTCTGCCGGTGCAAACATCGCACCATCGACCTTGAAGAAATCAAAGCCAGCTGCCTTGAATGTGTCATAGAATGGCTTTCCATAGTCTCTTGAGGTCTCTGATGGCACCTTCTTCACATACTCGGTCAATTCGTCGATATCTGGGTAATCGATGGTATAATACGTCTTGCCGCAGTAGATGATGCAGTCATTGGTTGAGCCCATGCACTTGGTGTCATCGCCCACGATTGGCGAGATCGGGATGATGCCAAATCCGTTTTTGATCGAGGTGATGTCAAAGCCAAGATCGTGCATCTTGTGTATGCCGGTCTCAACGATCCTTGCGGAGATCTGCACGGATCCGGCTATCGAGGAAGTCGGTGCAGCTGCAATGTACACTTCCTTCGTATCGACACCGCACTTCGCTGCAATCTTGTCTACAACCTCTTCTGTCGGAAGCTTGTCGGTTTCAAGCACGAGGATCGCCTTGTCTGATGAGTCCTTGTACCCGATCTCTTCATAAAGCTCCTTTGGATCCAACGAAAGTGCCCGCGCGGGACCCGAGCCCATTGCAAAGAACTTCCCCTCAATAATTCTCCAGCCTGCATACTGGGATGCCATACATGCGATGACCGGATCATCGATCGCCACCTGGATGCCGGGTACGGTGTGGTCGCCAAGCTGATATGATATGTACTTCAGGTCAGCCAGATCCGCAAGGCATAGCCTTGATAAATACATTCCGGCGCCATACCCTCCCGGCGCATTTATGCCAGCATCCACAACGGTCGCGCCGTTGCTCAACTCAGACACTTCAATATTCAGTTCATCCGCATTGTCGAGCATCTCTGCAAATGCCCTGTATCCGTATTTATTTACGCTGATCATTGAGATCACCAAAATGTCCATAGAATCCATCCACACATAAGATTATCGGGGCATTGGGGCGGTTCAGCATTACTCCGATTTTTTCACAAAAAATCGAGTAAAAACTGCCCTCCGGGTCGGAAGCCAGTTTTTGATCAAACTTTTGTGAAAAGTTTGGTGAAAAGTTCGCGAGTGAAAACCGGCATCTGACCCGGAGGGCAGTTTTTGATCAAACTTTTGTGAAAAGTTTGGTGAAAAGTTTGTTCGTAAATTAAAAAAGCATCATATCACAGGATACTGCTCCTCGAACTAATACAACTCCAGATACTCATCCGAAACCGGATACATCAGGGGTGTTCTGAACTCGATTCTCGTATTAAACCCAGTCTCGAGCATGAATTCGATCACGACATCG
>JAUWHQ010000156.1 GCA_030605805.1 Methanosarcinales archaeon
ACCGACAGCCTCGCCACTCCGCGACCCGCCTCCGCAAGTTCGGGCCACACAAGACTGAGCGCTTTGACATATATGCATAGTCCAGACTCATTTTTGCCTGTAGACACCGTTGAAGTGGTGAGCAAGCGATCCATTCGATAAGAGTATGTACCACTATGTTTATATACTTGTCGGTTGATCTCATCGTATGCCATCCAAAAAACAGGGCGAGGAACCAGAGAGGAATCATCAAGAATATCCGGGATGGAACATTCGAATACGAGAGTAAAGGGCAAGTATTGACCAACTGGGCACAATATGACCAGGCGCAGATCCACGAGATGGCTAATTATCTGGATAACATACGGGATCTTGTAAATGTTGCCGATAAACGGATAAAAGAAAGAACGCCTCCCGGAAAACGGGGGCCAGGGAGACCGCCAACTGATCAGGCTGACGTCGCCAAAGCCCTACTGTTACAGACGTACGTGGACTCATCAAATAGACTGGCTGAAGGGTTTTTGCTTCTATTCCGGGAGAAATTGGGCATAGACCGTCATTTTTCTTACAAAACGATAGAACGCGGATACGACCGAGAGCCCGTAAACAAAATTCTGGATGAAATCGTAGTAATAACCAATGAAAGCGTAGAGGGGAAAGAGGAGACTTTTTCGTTCGACGGAACCGGTTTTAGTGCCTCAAACAAGGAGAACTATGCAGATAAACGACAAAAACAGAATTCTATGAAAGATCGCAAGAAATCAAAGTCGGTGAGCAATGAGCAGGCAGACGACAGTTTCCCTGAATCGAACGCTACTGCAAAGATTGGGTTCTCATACTCGGTTATGGGTGTGGGAGTTCAATATAAGCTGATTTCAGGTATATCCATAAGTCCGGATCACTCAGTTGGAGAAACTACCATGTTTCCGGAGGCTTCCCGATCAGACGCTTGGGTTACCACCCCGATCTGGATGGCGTTCTTGGAGACGGTATTTACGGGCGTCGATGGATTACCAATCCCGTTTCGGAAAATAACGCCACACCATACTTTCTACCCCGCGAGCATTCGTGACTTTCAAAAGCATTGGGGCAATGGGATGGTATGATATGCAATATTTGCTCTCTGGAAGATCCTCAGGAGTGGTTAGAAAATTATCATAAGAGTTTCAATCTCTGAAACGGTTAATTCCATGGTGAACTGCCGATTTGGCGCAGCCGCTCGAGGAAGAGACTTGATTTGGCGGATGGGAGACTACAGACGCGGGCTCTAAGCTTGTGGAGCACAATATCCGAAGAGCTCCGATATCTTGAGATCATGGGCAATGTTGCGCCGCACTGGCGCAAGCCGGGGTATACGTGAATTTCGTCCCAAAGCCGGTTGTGTGCAACGTTTTATGAGGGGAAGATTGTTATCAGTGAGTTACTGGAGTAGGGAGCGGCTGCGCAGATACTGTTAAATTCTACCGTATTTCCAGGTTGCTGGATTAGTGTACTTCAGTTACCTTTACCCCCCACCCCCACCATAACACCCAAGCAATGCACCGAACCATCCTCGGAATCGAGGGCACCGCGTGGAACCTCTCCGCGGGAATCGTGACCGAAGAGGGCGTCCTCGCAGAAGCGACTGCAACATACCAGCCAGCGACAGGCGGCATTCACCCGCGGGAAGCGGCGCAGCACCACGCCGCCCACATCGCATCTGTTGTCAGGCAGGCGACCCTGTCAGCCGGAGACGTGTCGATCGACGGCGTCGCATTCTCGCAGGGACCGGGCATGGGACCATGTCTCAGGACGGTTGCGACCGCAGCCCGTGCGCTTTCGCTCTCGCTTGATGTGCCCTTGATCGGAGTCAACCACTGCGTCGCACACCTCGAGATCGGCAGGTGGCAGTGCCGCATCGATGATCCGGTGATGCTTTATGTGAGCGGCGCAAACTCGCAGGTCCTCGCTTACCGGAGCGGGAGATACCGCATATTCGGGGAAACGCTTGATATCGGCATAGGAAACGCTCTTGACAAGTTCGCAAGACACGCCGGTTTTTTGCATCCGGGCGGACCCAAGATCGA
>JAUWHQ010000212.1 GCA_030605805.1 Methanosarcinales archaeon
GATACGAGCGGCTCCACACAGAAGCAATTCTACGTTGGTATGATCACGGTTGATGCCTCAACTGCGACCCGCGGTCCGACCGGTCCTGATGGGATCGATGTGTGGGCAGAGGGTCAGGGGCGGCTGGATATTCCGGGAAGCGACGATGTGGGGCAGTTTATAATCCACGACATCACATTGAATGCTGTCACAACCGATTCAACGTTGAGATTTGTTGTGACTGATACATCGGATAATAGGTGGGAAGTGGAGATCAAGTTTACAAGTAGCGATACTATAGGTTACGTAAAAATAAACGGAGCTTCTATTGGTGGATTTACTGGTGTAAGCCTATCCGCACTCGACTATCAGATTGACCTGACCTCCTATTACCAAGGTGCGAATATTGGAAGTGCAAACATTCTGAGCATCGAGGTGTGGGATACCCCGGATACATGGGGTGGGTGTGGTGGAAAAAAGTACTACCGGGCGGACGAAGACCTGCTATATGCCAACTTCCTGGTAAACTAAAAAGACCCGGGGCAGCAGTTTGCAAATTATCTCACCGATCACACAACGATTTCGGACGAAATGTCCCTTCGCGCGTTATTTCCCCATAATATCCTGCATCCTCTTTGCAAGCATCAGGATCCCGATGGCAACGATCCCCATCCCGAGATTTCTGAGCATGCCGGCATACGGAATCTCTTCAAGCGCAATCAGTATGTATACAGCGTGTATCAGGCAGCCGAGCAGGATGATGTACCAGCACTGCCTCCAGTACACCAGTTTCGTTGATCTGACCGCGTAGACACACGCATATATCCAGAAGAGTTCGATCACGAAGCGTATGATTAACTCCATAGTCATCGCACCCATAATAGCCATATATCGATGGTCATATCATATAAGCATTGATGGACATGTTAAGCGAGATAATCATCTGGTATGCGTTGATCACCGCAGCCGGCATAGTTGCGCTTCCTATCGTGTCGATGGTCTGTAAAAACCTCACAGATCAGGGATACTGCATATCAAAGATCGCCGGGATACTTATGCTGACATACCTGACATGGATTCTCTCATACCAATTTTCCTTCAGCAGGAGCACGGTTCTGATGGCTGGCTCGATCCTGTGTATCATATCGCTGCTATGCGCCATGAAGAACATGCCGCGGATCACAAAAGATACGGTCATCAGAAATGAAGCCCTGTTCTTCGTTGTCTTTGTCGTTTTCCTGGTAATAAGAGCATACAATCCTGAGATCACCACATTTGGCGAGAAGTTCATGGATTTTGCATTCTTGAATGCGATCATGAGGACCAGCCAGTTCCCGCCTTATGATCCATGGCTCGCAGGAGAGTCGATTAATTTCTATTATTACTTCGGATACCTGATCGTTGCGGTGCTCAGCAAATTATCAGGCATCTCCACCACCATCACCTATAATCTCGGGCTGGTTACATTCTCCGCGCTTGCGGCAAACGCAGCTTTTGGCGTGGGGCACAACCTGACAAGGAATGTGCGGTACGGGCTGCTGACGATGCTCTTTGTCGTCTTCATCGCAAATTCTTACATCGTATTCAATGTGGCAGGCAGTCTCCTGCATCTGCCGGTTGTCAGCCGCGAGCAGGTCTTCGGGCTCTGGGCGTCCACGAGGGTAATACCTGCCACGATCAACGAATTCCCGTACTTCAGTTTCATCTTCGGGGATCTGCATCCACATGTAATCTCGATTCCGTTCCAGTTGCTTGCGCTTTTGCTGATTCTCAATATTTATCGGTCCAAAAGCGGCGGAATGAGGATGTATGGCGAGAGCCGTGCCTGCATCCTTGCCGGAATGCTCCTGCTCGCGCTCTGCATCGGAGCGTTCTTCACGGTGAATGCGTGGGATTATCCGGTGTATCTGGTTCTCTTCGCCACAGTGGCTCTGGCTCAGCAGTACCGCACAGCCTGCCTCAAAGACGCCATACTTCCGGTCGCAATCGTCGCGATACTGAGCATAGTTCTGTTCGCTCCGTTTTACCTGGATTTTCAGGGCACAGGTGCATCCGGGATCGGGATCGTGCATCAGAATACGCTGCTCATCAATTTCATTGAGATCTTCGCGCTCTTCATCTTTCTGATATTTTCATTTCTGATTTCGCATCTGAATCTCGATAAAAGGTATGTGATCGCTCTCTTGCCTGTAATCCTTCTTTCTCTGATCTTTTTCCAGATACTGCTCGTGATCGTTCCGTTGATCCTGCTGTGCATCTATTTATTGTCTGATCAGGCATCATCCAGTCAGGATACGATGGATAATCGCTTTGTTCTGATTCTTGTGCTTACAGGCGCGCTGCTCGCCCTCTTCTGCGAGATATTCTATCTTAATGACTGCCTTGGCGCGCCCAATGAGCGTATGAACACTGTATTCAAGCTATACCTGCAGATCTGGATTCTGTGGGGGATCGCAGCCGGGTATTCTGTGTATTCGATATATTCCAGATATTTCGCACAACCCGCATATTCCACACAACCCATACGCTCCACCGAGCCGCCGTCAGAGCGATCCGGCAGCAGGATTTCCGATAGCAGGATTTCCGATAGCTGGATTAAATCGATATGGACGGTTATATTCTGCATACTCATCGTTTCCTGCTGCATATATCTGTTCACAGGTACGTGCTCAAAGATAACACTCGATCGCAATCCGCCGACGCTGGACGGGATCGAATACCTGAATGAATCAGAGAGAGGAGCGTATCTGGCGATTTTGTGGATCCGCAGCAACATCGCCGGAACGCCGGTTATCCTTGAGGCGCCAGGGAGGAGTTACTCGACAGGTTCGAGAATTTCCGCATTCACAGGTCTGCCAACGGTCATCGGGTGGCAGGGACATGAGCGGATGTGGCGAAAGGATTATGATGGCGTGAGACTCAGAGCAAGTGACGTGGATGCGATCTACAGCACGCCGAGCATTAACTACGCGATCGGGCTGCTGAATAAGTATAATGTCACTTACATCTATATCGGGACAACCGAACGTGCGCGGTACGGCAGGGGCTCGGACAAGTTCGAGGATGAGGATTATTTCGAGTGTGTTTATATAGGATCGACTCGAATATATAAATTGAAGGGTTCACAGGATGGTGATCATGATGGAAGAGAAGCAATCAATGGAACGCATGGAAACCGGCATACCCGGGTATGATGAACTGCTCGGAGGCGGTTTTTTCAAGGGAAGCGTGAATGTGGTCAGTGGCGGCACAGGTACCGGAAAAACGGTCTTCGGAGGAGAGTTCATATATAACGGCGCAAAAGCCGGCAAGAAGGGTATGATTGTTCTTACATCGGAAGAAACCGGAAGCGTACGAAGAGAATGGTATACCGCATTCGGATGGGATTTCTGGGAGCTTGAGAAGTCAGGGGATGTTGTATTTGTTGATGTCGCCGATCCGAGTCTGCGGCTCCAGAAAACCGTTGAGATTGCGCCGGAGGAGCTGATCAAAAGCTTTAAGAGACTGCTTGAGAGCAAAATAGAGAGCATAAATCCGGATTTGATCTTTATCGACTCGGTAGAGGCGCTGTTTCTGGCTATAGACTCGAAATACAGGCTGAGAAGTCTGGTTGATGCCGTATTCGAGGTTCTGCGCAAGGCTCCTGCCACATGCCTCGTCGTGACCGGCACGATCTTCGGCGTGAACGAGATCATCGAGTACAGTGCCGATTCGATCACCAGCATAGGCATGGTGCGTGTCGGAAACAACCTCCAGCGCTCGGTTCATGTGGTCAAGCACAGGGGCTCTGCCACCATCAATCAGGTGCGTGTGCTGCAGATATCAAACGACGGTATATCGGTGCTTTCACAATCGCCGTATCTGGATTTTTAGGATAGACCAGAGGCGCCAAAGTGGTATTCGCGTGTATCTGCGATGAAAACAGACATTTTAGAGCAGCCCAAAGAATCCTATGCCGGCGAGCGTGGCTGCTGTGACGATAACTCCCGCGAGCATGACGCCTCCCAGGATCGCTGCGAGCGCGTGCCTGAACTGTATCCCGAATACGAATGCTGCAGCGCATCCGGTCCATGCACCAGTGACCGGTAGCGGGATTGCCACGAACAAGAGGAGCGCGATGGTGCCGTATCGCTCGAATCTTGCATTGTGCCGGTGGTATGTGCGCGTGAATAGCCAGTTGAAGAAGACGTCCCAGAACACCCACCTCCGCAGGTAATCCGAGACCGATTCGAGAAACAGCAGAAGCGGCACAACCGGCAGCATGTTCCCGATCACCGCAAGTGCGTATGCCATCATTGGATCCATGCCGTAGATGCCGATGGCAATCGGGATCGCACCCCTGAGTTCTGCAACCGGCAGTGCTGCAATAAGCACCGTTGCAACCGGATGCGGCACCGATTCAAGGAGTGCGGCAAGGGAATCGATCATGTATTGTTGTATGGTGCCCACATCCGCATAACCTTTGTGTGATGTCGCACGCTGTCAATTTATCTGGCGCTCTGGTTCCGACCCAATAGTTTTCGGATGATGTTCGAAACATGAATTGGCAGAAACAACTTCAAAACAACGCCTACGCCCCAGCCGCTCTACCCCGCAATGAAGAGACTGTCCTATAACCGGATATTTTGCGAAATTATGTAGTAGCTAAACGCATGACGCGAATTTGGCTATCACACATCTGT
>JAUWHQ010000126.1 GCA_030605805.1 Methanosarcinales archaeon
GAGCAGCGGTACCGTTGTGCCATCGATGCTTCCTGCACCGACATCAACCACGTTCACAACGCTTGAATCAAAGGAGAGATCGAACTGTCCACCATTCATATCAACGACGTTCCATATCTCGATCGTTGCATTGAACGCGTCGGTTGCAACTTCCGGAGCATTGACAGTAACCGGCACTCCGATGGATACATCGCAATCGTTCCAGAGCGCGGACGTTTTATTCGATTTGATATCAACGAGCAGTCCATCGGCTATGTCCAGAACGCTGGTGCCTTTGACTGCACCTGTTATCTCGAAACTGATCGTGGCGATCTGTCCTGACCCGCTCACTCCAGTGGTTCCCGGGAGATTGAACAGCACGCGAATCGTGTCAGCATCCGCGAAACTCCACGAATCAACTGGTACCGTTGTGCCGTCTATGTTCCCATCACAGACACCGGTCACGTTCACAACACTCGAATCAAACGAGAGATCGAATTGCCCCGAATCAAGATCAACTACATTATAAATGTCTATCGTGACATCGAATGCACCCGATACCACTTCCGGCGCATTGACACAAACCTGCGTCTTCTGCGCCATCATCTGTATCATGAGCGCGTCGAGCGAGTTGACCTTACCATCGCCATTCACATCCGCGCTCTCCGGATCAGGGGCTATACTCCCGACTGACATCTGCAGAGCGAGCAGTGAATCTGCTGTGGTGATCCTGCCATCGTTGTTCACATCGCCAACTATGTTGTAGTCTGCCGATGCTGGTGCGCTGAAGACTGTAAAGGCTATCAGCGCGCAGTAGATTATATATTTCGTTTTCATTGTTATACCTCCTTTGTCGTATCATCCTTATTTGCAATGTTGGATACATGATGTGCTACAAGTAAATACTATTTAAGCCTTTCGTAGCATGAAAAGCGTCGAATTATTGAATATTATATCACACCAATATCAGAATAGATCAATCTCATGCCAGTCAACACTTGTTCGAGCACACGTTTCACATTGCTCCCTGCAGCATCACGAGATGCGTGACCAGTTGTATTCAGATATGCTTTATTCTCCTCTCCTGAACACAAGGTATGCTGCCGCGAGCAAACTCATCGAAAACAGCGCCCCAAATCCGGGTGTTTTGTATTCAGTCGTATCTGCCGGAGTCGATGCTATGGTCTTGGTTGCAGTCTTGGTTACAACACTTTCAACACCGTCCCAGCTTGCAGGTATCACCTCTGCCATTGTATCGACGAGCAGTCCATCAGATATTTCCATGGCGCAATCCCCTGGCACTACTGTCTCAAAGTGTATCGTTGCAAGCGATCCGGATCCTGACACGCCATCGATGCCCGGAAGATTGAAGAGCACCTTGATTCGGTCTTCGTCGACCGCCCAGTTATCTATGGGTATGGTGGTTCCGCCGACATTTCCATCATCAACGCCTGTAACGCTCACGGCAGCCGGATCAAAATATAGATTGAACTGCCCTGAATCGAGATCGACAGCGTTTTCTATCTCTATTATGACACTGAAATCACCATCTACCCTTTCGGGGGCATTGACACTGACACTTGTTTGGTATGCTGCTGCGGGAGTTACAAATAGCATCAGCACCATCGAAACTATGACAATTGTTGCAATTATTTTTGATATCATCAGAGCTATGTTACAGAGATCTATCGTTAATAAACTTTTCGTATGGAAAATTATGAAACGATTAACTTTAAATATGTCCTTTAACATTGATACGTAGTATGACTGACTGGGTCTTGATAATAATCGCGGTGATTGCATGCTACGCATTCGTGGCTTATCTGGAACATAGGAAGAAGATCGATCTGATAGACCGGGGATTATGGAAGCCAGAAGAGAAGCAAGAAAGACCTGAACACAAATTAATTACCGGACTGTTCTTCTTTTTACTAGGGGTGGCGCTCTTTGTGGGATCGTACTTCGTAGAACCGGACCTGGTGAGCGGATTAAGGATTTCAGCCTTATTGACAATCGCGGCGGGGGCGGCATTGCTGATCGCTTATGCCATTGGTAAAAAGACTCTTGCGCCCAGTTAACCCCTGGCACCTCCCACGAATCGTCCGTTATTTCATATCCCGCTTAAACAACGTGGTAGTCGTTGCAACCCGAGTTTAACAAAATTCCGACCAACAAGCCCCACAATCGGCAGCGTTTCGCAACAGGTCTAAAATATCAGCAACATACACGGATCATAAGCGTTACACAACGATTGTCAACCACCGCCACCACAACAATCCATGATGAATGTACTCCGGCTGAACAAGGATGACGTAGAAGGACTGCCCGACATGAAGGGCGCGCTCGAGCTCGTCGCAGGAATGAAGCCGGAGAGGACCAATGATGGTAAGATCACAATCTTTGACTCAGGCATGGCTTGCGATACGGGATATCTCGACAGCGAACCCAGGTTTATCGGCAGGCGATCGATAGGGGGTCGGGATGTATCTGAAATTGTTTTAACATTCGTGATCTAACACTCTCACCACCCATCTTCTTCATCACTCTCCGGTCACCATTTCCGAAAACTACCTGTGACGCATCAAACAACCGAACACGCTTTTAAGTTATATGATCACAGATACATCATAAATTCATGACGGAGGTACCACAGTTGAAAATTCTTGTAAGCGATCCGCTTGCGGAAGAGGGTTTGCAGATTCTTAAGTCCGAGCATGAGGTGGACGTACGCACAGGTCTTACGCCACAGGAACTTGCAGGCATCATACCTGAGTACGACGCTCTCGTGATCAGAAGCGGAACAAAGGTGGCAGAGGAGATCATCGAGGCAGCAGACCGCCTCAAGATCATCGGCAGGGCTGGAGTCGGGGTGGATAATATCGATGTGCCCGCAGCAACAAAAAAAGGCATCATCGTTGCGAACACGCCTGAAGGAAACACGGTTTCAGCGGCGGAGCACACGATCGCGATGATGTTTGCCCTGACAAGAAATATACCGCAGGCAAACGCCTCGTTGAAAGCAAACCAGTGGAACCGCAAGCAATTCATGGGCAGCGAGATCAGGGAGAAGGTTCTCGGCATAGTCGGGCTTGGCAGGGTCGGCATTGAGGTTGCAAAACGTGTGTGTGGAATGGAGATGAAGATCATCGCTTATGATCCATTCATACCAAAGCAGCGCGCAAAGGAACTCGGAATCGAACTGACTGACCTTGACACGGTGTTAAAGCAGGCTGATTATATCACGGTGCACACGCCACTTACCAGCGAAACCAGGGATCTGATCAGTGATGCCCAGTTCGGGATCATGAAGCCGGGCGTCAGGATCATCAACTGCGCACGAGGCGGGATCATCAATGAAGACGCGCTCGCCCGTGCGGTCACCGATGGTAAAGTCTCTGGCGCAGCGATCGATGTCTTTGTAAACGAACCGCCAACAGGGAGTCCGCTGCTCGAACTGGAGCGCGTGATCGTTACCCCGCATCTCGGTGCATCGACCGGGGAGGCACAGGTTGCAGTGGCAGTCGATGTCGCAAAGCAGATTCTTGCCGCGCTTCGCGGCGAGTCTGTCAAGAGTGCGATCAACCTGCCGTCCATCAGACCAGATGTCATGTCAGTGGTGGCGCCGTACATCGGTATCGCTGAGACGATCGGGGGTATATGCGCTCAGCTATCCGGCAGCTTCGATGCGGTCGAGATCGGATACACGGGCAGGATATTTGACACCGATGTGCGGATGATCACGCTTGCCGCATTAAAAGGCGTGCTCGCGCCGTCGATGGGTTCGAGCGTCAACTATGTGAACGCGCCCGAGATCGCAAAAGTGCGGAAGATCAAGATTAAGGAGAGCAAATCGATCGAAGCAGAGGAACCGCAGTCGATAACGATTGGTCTTACCGGAAGTGGTGGTGCGAGATCGGTGAGGGGCACACCCAGCGGAGATCGCACAAGGATCCTTGAGATCGATGGGTGCCATGTCGATATCACGCCGTCGAGATACATGATCGTCTCACGGCACCGGAATCAGCCAAATATCATCGGTCCGTGCTGCATGATTCTTGGCAGGGAACAGATCAATATATCAGGGATGCAGGTCAGCGAAGCCGGAGCAGACGACATATCGATCATGATCCTGAATGTCGACTCAGAGGTCTCTGATGAGTTGCTTGGCGAGATCCGGGCGGTTGATGGGGTCTTTGATGCAGAACTGATCCGATTGTGATCGTGATCTCGAATGTAAACGTGGATGTGAACGCAAACGTGACCATGGACATGAGAAAACGCGTGTATTATCGCTTCCCAGAGCGTGGGCTGCATTTCGAGCAGAAATACAGGTATTATGAGGATCTCCCGTATCTGGTCCGGACGATGGCAGGAATGGACGGCAAATACGGGATGTTCTCGACCGAATCGCCAGACCAGAGGGGACATATCATTCAGGCAAAGCGCGACATCGAGGTCTACATCGTCGAGAACAACCTCGATTTCGTGCGCCTGACTATGGACACCGTGGAGGACGCTCTGGAGGGAATCGAGAGCGATGGGACGCTTGATTTCAAGGTATCATTGAAATACAGCTATCTTGACGGGAAATACAACCGGATCGCGTTCGCAGGCGACGATTACCTGGTGCGGGTGCACCTGGAAGGCGATCTGATCACGCTTAAAGTCCATCTCGATGCAGGTTACGGGAGGACCGAGTGCGGGCGCGTGGCAGATACGATCGTAGAGGAACTGCGGCGGGGAGCGATATGACGCTTAAACGGGTCGTTTCGTACGTATTCAGAAAGAAAGGAGGCGTGATATCGATCAGCGAGTTCGTGTTTGCGCTCTCGCTCGACCTGAAATGGTTCTCGCCTGATCAGGCAGAATCGGTACTGAAGAGTGCGGAGAAGAAAGAACTCGTGAAAATCACCGATGATCTGGTAGAACCGCTCTTCGATCCGGGATCCGTAGAAGTCCCGATCGATTTCAGACCCGACCAGAGCATATTCGAGGAGAAGACCATGTCAATCTTTGATCAGGTGGTCGAACGGCTCTCTGCGGTCAAGAGCAGGCAGGAGGTCATACGCATGATCAATGAAGAGCAGGAAGATCTCTGCATCGTCGAACCGGATGCGGTCGCACTGCTGGTCGCAAGAAAATCCGGCATCGATGTTGCCGACCTGATCGATGAAGCATACAGGCATCTGACAGGCTGAAAACACTTCGTTTATCTGAGGTATTCGGAGACTTTTTTGATATTTTCTGATTTGACGGATTCTGTGGTTTCCAAAAGATGCAGATATGGAAAGCGGCTATGGACGCGGTTTGAAGATGTGTGAATTCGCCCGGGTATACAATGAACCGCTGATAAACGCAAGATAAACGCAGATTTGGTTAATCATATCATCTGTAAATATCGCAAGGAAATTTTAGCAGAGGTTAGAGGGTTGCCGCATAAGAATCTTGTGTTTGAACTCCTCAAAAACACCTCAACGATGGAATAAAGAT
>JAUWHQ010000234.1 GCA_030605805.1 Methanosarcinales archaeon
CATCCGTCTATTCTCTGTTAATCGCGATCGGTTCCAGGCACCTTGTGTTTCTTTCGCGAATCATTGCTCACGTTCCATTAACCTTATCCCTATAAAAATCTACATACCACTGTATGGCTACGGACGGGGCTTGACATGAACGCGCACGGAACAGACGAAGAAACCGTCAAATCGATACTGGATGAATTAAAAAGCAGGGATACGCCTTACGAACGTATTTTAAGCTCGATGTGTACATATCCGCACCCCATTGCAACGAAAGCGCACCAGCAGTTCATCGAGGCGAATCTCGGCGATCCCGGGCTATTTGCCGGAACAGCGTGGATCGAGCGCGAGGTGGTGCGGATGCTCGGGGAACTGTACAACAACCCTGACGCACATGGTTACATCACCACAGGCGGCACCGAATCGAATATTCAGGCAATCCATGCGATCAGGAATGCGCGAGGTATACGCGAGCCAAATATCATCGTCCCTGCATCAGCCCATTTTTCATTCGACAAGGTTGCAGACATTCTCAGGGTTGAAGTGAAGAAAGCAGACCTTGATCCCGAGCTCAGGGTTGATATCTCATCTGTTGAGGATTTGATCGATGATAACACGATTGGCATAGTCGGAATCGCAGGAACTACGGAATTCGGACAGATAGATCACATAAAAGATCTTTCAGACCTTTCTATGGCAGCAAATCTATTTTTGCACGTTGATGCTGCATTCGGTGGATTTGTGATCCCGTTTCTCCCGGAGAAGTACGAATTCGACTTTACGCTGCCCGGCGTCACATCGATCGCTGCGGACCCGCACAAGATGGGCTTCTCAGCGATCCCTGCCGGTGGGCTTTTGTTCAGAGATCCTTCGTATATGCGCCGGTTATCGGTGGATACGCCATATCTGTCGGGTACTGCCCAGCAGACGCTCTCGGGAACAAGAAGCGGGGCGTCGGTGGCAGCAACGTACGCTGTGCTCAAACATCTCGGCAGGGAAGGCTATGAGCGGATCGTGCAGCAATGTATGGAACTTACGCACGGGCTGCTCGACCGGGTTCGTGAAGCAGGTATCGAACCGGTGATCGAACCTGTGATGAACGTGCTGGTGCTCGATGTGCCTGATGTTGATTCGGTGCGCAGCAAACTCAAAGACCGTGGATGGGTGGTCTCAAGCACCCGCGATCCGCACGCGCTCCGTCTGGTGATCATGCCGCATCTGACTCATGAGAACATGTTCCTGTTCGCAGACGATCTGTGCGATATCGTGAGTCATGGCTGATGTCCCGATTTCATGCGTACCAGGTAACCTGATCGATGACCTGATCGGTGATCTGGTCAGGTATCTCGGCGGAGAAGTCGTGGATTTCTCAGGATACGGGGTTGATCTGTCGCATCTCACCGATTTCGAGCAGAGCGTCCTCTGCGAGACAAGAAAAATCAGGTACGGCTCGGTGATTACTTATTCGGAGCTTGCCCGGGCGATCGGACGCCCGAAAGCCGCGCGGGCGGTTGGGAATGCTCTTCGGAAGAATCCCGCACTGATCGTGATCCCGTGCCACCGGGTGGTTGCAAAAGGCGGGATCGGCGGGTATGTGCTCGGTGTCGATCTGAAGAGGCGTCTGCTTGAACTGGAAGGGGCTGTCACGCCGCATTGATGCCGACTGACCGACTATGGCGTTTGCTCCTGAAGATTTGATGTCTTGCCACGTCCACAAACGATCCCCCAAATCTTCAGTTACTCAGCCGTTCAACGACGTCGTCGATGTGTGCCATATAATCCCGCAGATTCTGCTCGATCTGGTCCAGCTCCCTCGTGGACAGGCTCACGTCGTCGCCAAACTGCTCGAGCGAGATCTCGCCGTCCTTTGCATTGAGTTCGAGCAACTCCCCGAACATCAGGTATTTTTCAAAGGATTCAGGGACCAGTTTATTGAGTTTGAATCCCCCGAGCAGAAGAAGCACGTCAAACGTCTCTATATCCTCTTCAACGAAGGTTACGGTCGAATAACGCAATTTCCCGATGATATTCTCCTCTATCCACCCCTTGAACGCGTGATCCACCGCTCGCTGCTCGAACTGCCCGCGGTTGAAATGGTGCTTTGGCACACGCACGATCAGCCAGACCATCGTCGCGGTGCCGATGTCCATCGGGAAGAACGCATTCTCTGCGGCGTCGTCGAGCGCGGATTCGAGGCTGATTAAGTCAACGTCGTTTCCCAGGGACATGCATGGTGTGGCATGATAGACC